>JAGARL010000319.1 GCA_017622255.1 Methanocorpusculum sp. | reverse complement strand
CCTCAAGGGCGAGTCCCCCGAACGTCAAGCCGGGAATTCATAAAGGGGCGGCGATTGAGCCCCTTTATGCGCCGTCCCGCGCAGGGACATAAAATTGAAAAATGACCGGAACGGTCATTTTTCTTCCTTTCCGCCTTGCACTTTCCGTCATTTTATTGTAAAATACTATATTATAATAAAAAGGAAGTGTTTTGTTGAAAACCTACGCCGATTACGCGGCGACAACCCCACTCTCCGAGCGGGTGTTCGATACCCTCTGCCGAACCTCCCGCGAGGTCTTCGGCAATCCCTCGTCCGCGCATTCCTTCGGCAGGGATGCCGCCGATGTCGTTTCCCGCGCACGGGAACAGACCGCCGCCCTTCTCGGCTGCGATCCCGATGAAATCGTCTTTACCTCCGGCGGAACCGAGGCGGACAACCATGCCCTCCGCTGTGCCGCAGGGATGCCGGTGCTTACCTCCGCCATCGAACATCCTGCCGTGCTGAACGCCGCGCGTGCAATGGCATCCCGCGTGTATTTCGCGGAACCGGATTCCGGCGGATGCGTTTCCGCAGAGGAGATCGCGCACATTCTTCGGGGTGCGCCGGAGATCGCAATGGTCTCTTTGATGTATGCCAACAACGAAACCGGCGTGATTCAGCCGGTACGGGAAGCTGCCGACGCTGCTCATGCCGCCGGTGCGCTGTTCCACTGTGATGCCGTACAGGGTACCGGTCATGTTATGCCGGACGTGCGGACGCTGGACTGTGATCTTCTGTCGGTGTCAGGACACAAATTCCATGCTCCCAAGGGGATCGGCGCGCTTTATGTGAACAGACGGACTGCCGGACGGGTTCCTCCGTTCCATTACGGCGGCGGTCAGGAACATGGTCTGCGGAGCGGGACGCTGCCGGTGCCGCTCATTGCCGCGTTCGGGGAAGCCTGCGCGGAAGCTCTGGAACGCCGGGACGACGATGACCGGCGGATCCGCTGTCTGCGTGACCGGATGGCGGACGAGCTGCTGACGATTCCGGGAAGCCGGCGGATCGGGCAGGGAAGGACGATGCCCGGTATTCTCAACATCGCCTTTGAAGGAACCTACGGGGAAAACCTGATGCTGCTGTGCGACCTGCGCGGCGTTTCGCTGTCCACCGGTTCGGCGTGTCATGCCGGAGACGATACGCCCTCCCATGTCCTGACAGCGATGCGTGTTCCGGAGGAATACCGGACGTCGTCTGTCCGTATTTCCATCGGCCGTTACACGACGGACGAGGAGGCGGAACGGATCACAGAGACCCTGCGCGACTGTGTTATGCTGGCACGGGGATGAGCGGCTTCCAATGGGCTATTCTGCCTATAAAAACGGTAGTTTATATCGGTTTTGGGCGGATTTTACGGGAAATTCCCGTTTTTGGAGTGTAAAATCCTAATTTTCTGAAAATTTGTGCATTGTGCTTATGTGTAGAAAAACAAGTTTGATTTTTGTTATATTTCAACATAAACAGCGAGCTGCTTGTCACAGGGAGTTCACTCAGCTCTTATCCCCATTACAGATGTAACGGTAAATAATAATTACTTAATCACAGTTTATTCACAATAATGTCACTGAGATTGCTGAAAATAAACATCAAATGGCGGGTATATTATAAAATATATTCTATTATGGTAAATTATATTTACTTATAGGAACGTGAGAAAGTGTTAAAAACAGGAGGAGCAGGTTTCCACAGGGAAATCCAAAGTTTTTCCACAGGAAGCGTTGGGAAAGTTGACTTTTTTGAACGGACAATTATTCCCGCGCGCTCTATCGTCGTGCTTGACATTTTTGTGCGCTTATGATATTATAATGTCATATAAATATCGGGATTCGTGTATATTTTACGCTTCCCGGGAGATTTTTGCGGAGGAAAACACCTCCGCGGTCTCCGTATATATGTTTTTTTGACTCGATGACGCACTTCGCAATCCAATGTGACTGTGCGTCTATAGTTAGCGCGGTTTCATCGGGGTTTTGCCGTAAAAGGCTTTCACGGAGGGCTTTTACGGCAAAAACAACCTTATTCTGCGTTTGCTTGGGGTCGGGAGAACATAAGATTCCCCGAATCGGGTGGAGCCCTGCCGCCGTCGGTCAGCGGTCGGTCCGGCTCAAAAATTAGCAGGAGGAAGGTTATATGAGAAAAACCACATGCAAAAAGCTGACGTGCCTCGGTCTGTCGCTTCTTATGTGTTCCGGTGTGTTTCCGTCGCTGATATCGGCGGCTGATACGACCGAAAAGACTGAGAAGTCGGCACTTCAGGAAATCAGCGAATCCTTCAAATTCATCTCCTACGCTGAGTATAAAGAAAAATACGCAGATGTGGCGAGAGGAACCGATACGGTTAAGATTTCTGCTGTCGATTACAAGGCTGACGAAACCGACGCGGACGTTAAGGTCGTATCCGACTATCAGGGCAAAAGCGGTAAGGCCCTCCAGATCCCCGACGCAGGTAAGGTAACCTGGGAATTCAACGTTCCCAAGGCAGGTATGTATGCGGTAGCAGTTGACTTCTGCTCCGTTACCGACAAGACCACCTCGATCGAACGTACCCTTTACATCAACGGTACGGTTCCGTGTTCCGAAGCAAGATACCTTCTCATGAAGAAGACCTGGCGGAACAACTACATTGACGGCCGTTTCGAAAAGGACTTCAACGGCAACGAACTCCGTCCTACCTCGTATGTTGACCACCAGTGGGGTACCTACGAGTTCATCGACTCCAACACCTATTACGCAAATCCCTTCGAGTTCTACTTCGAAAAGGGCGTGAACACCCTGTCTCTCGAAGCAGTCCGTGAAGACGTGGTAATCAGCGAAATCCGTATTTATCCGTACGAAGACAACATCTCCTACGAAGAATATGTGAGCGGCAAGTCTGAAGCTGCTGCTGAACCGATCCACATCCACGCAGAACTCCCCTCGGCTACATCCGACTACACTGTATATCCGATTTATGACCGTAAATCTCCTATCACAGAACCGCAGGATGCATCCAAGATCATGCTCAACACGATCGGTAGTGAAAAGTGGACCACGCCCGGTCAGTGGGTGGAATACGAATTTGAAGTAGCTTCCGCAGGCCTCTACGAAATCGTACTCCGTTACAGACAGAACGAACTTCCCGGTATGTACACCTCCAGAAAGATCTACATCGACGGGGAAATTCCGTTTGAAGAAGCAAACTACGCCAAGTTCAACTACGATACCGAATGGCAGGTCGAAGCCCTCAACAACGGCGCGGATACCTTCCAGTTCTACTTTGAACCCGGCGTTCATACCGTAAGACTTGAAGTTACCCTCGGTGAAATGGGTGACGTTGTACGTCAGGTTTCTGAAATCATGACCTCCGTCAACGACGACTACCTTGAAATCCTCAAGCTCACCGGTTCCAGCCCCGACTCTTACCGTGACTACGGTTTCGGCCGTGTTCTTCCGGACGTTGTTGAAGACCTCGTTCTCCAGCACCTCGCCCTCGAAGAAGTTATCGGTTATGTCGAAGGTATGGCAAACATCAAGTCCCAGAGCTCCGCAACGCTTGATACCATCTCCCGTCTCCTTCTCAAGATGGGTACCGATGAAGACGAAATCGCTCCGAACCTGACCGAACTCAAGTCTCAGGTTGGTACGCTCGGTGAATGGATCAACGACGTTAAGAAGCAGCCGATCGAAATCGACTATATCAACATCCAGCCCGCTTCCGCTGAAAAGCCGAAGGCAAACGCCAACTTCTTCAGCGCACTGTGGTTTGAAATCAAGAGCTTCATCGCTTCCTTCTTCACCGACTATAACTCCCTCGGCGGTTCCGGCGAAGTAGACGCAAATGCAAGCTCCATCGAAGTATGGTATACCGGTGGTCGTGACCAGGCTCAGATCATCCGTAACCTCATGGACAACGACTTTATGCCCACGACCGGCATCAACGCAAACCTTAAGCTCGTTGCCGGCGGTACTCTTCTCCCGTCCGTTCTCGCAGGCGTTGGTCCGGAAGTTGCACTTCCCGGTACCGGTGCTGACCCGATCCAGTACGCGATCCGTTCCGCAGTTCTTGCGCTGAACCCTGAAGCTTACGCCGATCAGGAAGGCGACGACGAAGAAACCAAGGCTTACAACGCGAAGATGCGCGAAGCACTCTCCACCTTCGACGATGTAACCTCCCGCTTCACCGAAGCTGCTATGATTCCGATCACGCTGTACGGCAAGACCTACGCGCTTCCCGACACGCAGACCTGGAACATGATGTTCTACCGTACCGACATCATTGCCGAACTCGGTATGGAAATCCCGGAAACCTGGGATGACCTCCTTGCAATGATCCCGGTTCTCCAGTTCAACAACATGGAAATCGGTATGTCTCAGGACTACCAGATGTATATGTACCAGATGGGCGAAGAACTCTGGGCAGACGATGGTATGAGAATCAACCTCGACTCCAACCTCTCCCTCGAATCCTTCGAAACCATGTGTAACATGTTCACTCAGTATTCTCTCCCCGTAACCTACGACTTCGCAAACCGTTTCAGAACCGGTGAAATGCCGATCTGCATCCAGCCTTACACTTCCTACAACAACATCATCATCTTCGCAACCGAAATCGCGGGTCTTTGGGACTTCGGTCCGATCCCGGGCTTCCTCAAGGACGATGGTACTGTTGACAACACCTCCATGTCCTCCGTTACCGCTCTCGTTATGATGGCAGGTACCGAAGACGTTGCAGCTGCATGGAAGTTCATGGACTGGTACACCGACTCCAAGTTCCAGGTTGACTACTCCAACGAACTCGTTGCACTCCTTGGTCCGGCTGCGAAGAACGCAACCGCAAACATGGAAGCTCTCGAAGAACTTCCGTGGACCTCTCACGAGTATGGTCAGCTCATGAAGCAGATGGATCACACCGAAGCCGTCGTTGCTTACCCGGGCTCCTACATCCTTGCTCGTTACACCAACTTCGCATTCCTCGATGCATACAACAACAACGCAGACCCGGTTGAATCGCTCCTTTCCTACATCAACACGATCAATAAGGAAATCACGAGAAAGAGAATCGAATTTGAACTCGAAACTCTTGAAATCGGTGAGACCCTCGCCTCCAAGCGTCTCGGTCAGGCTGCTGCCGCAATCGATGAACTTGACGATGCTGCCAAGTCTTCTGCTCCCGTTGCAGCAGTTACCGCAGCAATCGCAAGCGAAAACATCGAAGAAATCAGAAACGCTGCTTCCGGTCTGAATACCTCCGATGCCGTTATGGCTGAAATCGCAGGCTACCTCACCGACGCTGCAAACGCTCTTGAATCGTATCTCAACTGATTTCCAGATTCATCTATTAAGAAAATCTAACAAAGGAGAGAGCACATGTCTAAAAATACTGAAAAGCAAGCCAAGACTCGCAAAGAGATGACAAAGGCGGAGTGGACATGGTTCCTTGTGAAGAGAAATAAGACGGCATATTTCATGATCGCACCGTTCATGATCCTGTTCTTCATCTTCACGATCATCCCCGTTGCTCTGTCTCTCGTGCTGAGCTTTACGTCGTTCAATATGCTTGAATGGCCGAAGTTCATCTTCATGGATAACTACATCACGCTGTTCCTGGACGACGACCTCTTCATTACCGCTCTGAAGAATACCTTCATCTTCGCAGCAGTAACCGGTCCGGCTTCCTACCTCATTTCCTACATCGTAGCATGGTTCATCAACGAGCTTCCTCCGAGAGTCCGTGCAATCGTAACCCTTATCTTCTACGCTCCGTCCATCGCCGGTAACGTATACCTTATCTGGGGTACTCTCTTCTCCGGTGACGCATACGGTTGGGTAAACGGTATCCTTCTTGATATGGGTATCATCGACACTCCGATCCTCTGGTTCCAGAATGCCGATTACGTTATGCCCCTTATCATCATGGTTGCGCTTTGGACCTCCCTCGGTACTTCGTTCCTTTCCTTCATCGCAGGTCTTCAGGGGATCAACAAGTCCCTCTTCGAAGCCGGTGCGATCGACGGCGTAAAGAACAGATGGCAGGAACTCTGGTATATCACCCTTCCTTCCATGAAGCCGCAGCTGATGTTCGGTGCGATCCTTTCCATCACCGGTTCCTTCGGTTTCGGTGGTATCGTAACTGCCCTCGCCGGCAACCCGTCCGTTGACTACGTTGCATACACTCTGACTCACCATCTGGAAGAATATCAGAACAACCGCTGGGAAGTTGGTTATGCTTCCGCGATTTCCTTCATTCTCTTCCTTATCATGATCGGATGTAACGTACTCATCTCGAAACTGATTTCTAAGTTGGGTGAATAATATGGCAAAGAAATTAAGAACAAGAAAACATGAGGTCGTCCTGAACCGATCCGTCGGCGGTGACGTGGGCATTACGATTGTGCTCACCATATTCGGTCTGTTCATGTTCATTCCCATGTTTTACACCGTAATTCAGGCTCTCAAGCCGATGAACGAACTCTTCTACTTCCCGCCTCGTTTCTACGTTATCCACCCGACCTTCGATAACTTCAAAGACCTGTTCAACCTGATGAGCGACTCCTGGGTTCCGTTCTCCCGTTACATCTTCAATACCGTCCTCATTTCCGTCGGCGGTACCTTCGGTAACCTTTGTCTCGCTTCCATCTGTGCATACGCTCTTGCGAAGATCGACTTCCCGGGTGCAAAGCAGTTCTTCTGGCTCATTCAGAAGTCCCTGATGTTTACCGCTACCGTTACCGGTATCGTTAACTTCATCACCCTTTCCATGCTCGGCTGGATTGACACTTACCTTGCAATCATCGTTCCCGCATGGTGTTCTACCCTCGGTCTCTACCTCATGAAGCAGTTCATGGAATCCAACGTTACCACCGAAGTTCTTGAATCCGCACGTCTCGACGGTGCGAGCGAACTTCGTACCTTCTGGTCGATCGCGATGCCGATGGTTAAGCCCGGTTGGCTTACCCTGATCGTGTACTCCTTCCAGGGACTTTGGAATGCCGGTGCTTCTACGTTCATCTATTCCGAACAGCTCAAGACCCTGAACTACGCAATCAGCCAGATCACCGCAGGCGGTATCGCCCGTTCCGGTGCGTCCGCAGCTGCTACCGTTGTCATGATGATCGTCCCGATCCTCGTATTCGTTGTATCGCAGTCGAACATCATCGAAACCATGGGTTCGAGCGGCATGAAGGACTAAGGAGGAAAACATGAAAAAATATTTTAAGATTCTCCTTATCGCTGTCGCTGTCGTAATGATGCTCCCCTCCATCGTTTCCGCTGCTACCCCGTATGCTACCTACACCTACTCCGCTCAGGGTCAGGTTCTTACCTCCCCCGCAGCGTATGTGCCGGATACCGTCGTTGACGCAAGCTACATGGGTCTCACCGGTACCATCGATGACCCCCGTGACCTGTTTGTAGGTCCCGATGAGAGAGTTTACATCGTTGACGCTGCATCCGCAAGCGTTAAGGTTCTCGACCGTTACTACAAGTTCTTATTTGAAATCAATTCCTTTACGAACGAACACGGTGTTCCGGACGTTTTCCTGAATCCCTCGGGCGTTTTCGTAAATGAAGAAAACATCTACGTCTGCGATACCGACAACAACCGTATCGTAATGTTCGACACGGAAGGCAACTACATCAAGATCATCGGCAAGCCCGAATCCAACCTCTTTGAAGAAGGCTCCATCTACAAGCCGGTAGCCTGCGCGGTTGACGACTACGGCCGTATCTTCGTCGTTTCCTCCACCACCTATCAGGGTATCATCGTTCTTAACGATGACGGTGACTTCTTCGGTTTCATCGGTGCTCAGAAGGTTGCGATCTCTGCTCTCGAAATCCTCTGGAGAAACATCCAGACCGATGAACAGCGCGCGCAGTCCGAAGAATACGTTTCTACCGAATTTAACAACATCACCATCGATAAGGACAACTTCATCTACGTTACTACCTCTTCCATCGCCGAAAGCGACCAGCAGGGTGCAATCAACTCCAAGTCCAAGGCATCCGACTACGCTCCGGTTAAGAAGCTCAACGCATCTGGTTCCGACGTTATGAAGCGTAACGGCTTCTACCCGCCGTCCGGTGAAGTCCGTATTGTCACCTTCTCTACCTCTTCTGTCATTGTTGGTCCGTCCAAGATCATCGACGCAGCGGTTGGTCCCGAAGGCACATGGTCCATCATCGACGAAAAGCGTTCCAAGGTCTTCACCTATGACGATAACGGTAACCTCCTGTTCACCTTCGGTGACAAGGGTACTCAGACCGGTAACATCGACAGCATCGAAGCAATCGCTTACCAGGGTTCTACCATCCTTCTCCTTGACAAGACCAACGACAACATCATCACCTTCCGTCGTACCGAATACGGCGATCTCCTTCTGACCGCTCTCGAACACGACAACAACCGTCAGTACGATGCAACCATCGACGACTGGACCGAAATCCTCAAGAGAAACAACAACTTCGACGCAGCGTACATCCAGATCGGTAAGGCTCTCTACCGTCAGGGTGAATACGAAGAAGCTATGGACTATTACAAGTCTGCATACGAAACGGAAAACTATTCCGAAGCGTATAAGGAAGTCCGTAAGCAGTGGGCGAACAAGTTCTTCTGGATCATCCCGATCGTTATCGTTGTTGTATGCATCCTGATTGCGAAGTTCTTCGGTTTTGCCGGCAAGGTAAACAAGAGAACCGCTCTCAAGGTTGGCCGCAAGAGCCTCAAGGAAGAACTCCTCTACGCGTTCCACGTTATCTTCCATCCGTTCGATGGCTTCTGGGACCTCAAGCATGAAAAGCGCGGTTCCGTAAGAAGTGCATTCGTTATCCTCCTTATTACAATCGTTGTATACTTCTACAACAGCATTGGTCAGGGTTACATCTTCAACCCGCGTCCGTCCACCGCGATGAACATCATGGGTGCAGTCGGTGCCGTTCTCGCTCCGCTTCTCCTCTGGGTTGTTGCAAACTGGTGTCTCACGACCCTGTTTGAAGGCGAAGGCAGTATGAGTGATATCTTTACAGCTTGCTGCTACTGTCTCACTCCTCTTCCGCTTCTCGTACTCCCTGTTACGATCGCCTCCAACTTCCTCACCGCGAATGAAGGCGGCCTCATCACGATGCTTTCCTCCTTCGCATATGTATGGCTGGGTCTCCTCCTCGTATTTGCGATGCAGGTAACGCACGACTACTCGGTTGGTAAGAACCTTCTTACATGTGTGGCTACCATCGTTGGTATGGCATTCATCATGTTCCTTGGTATCCTCTTCTCCAGCCTTATGGCAAAAATCGTAAGCTTCGTCACCAATATTTTCGAAGAAATCTCATACCGGTTGTAAACAGAGATATAGGAGAAATAAGATATGAATAGTAAAAGACTTATATCGGCGTTCTTGACTCTGGTTATGCTCATCGGTACGCTCGCTGTTGGTGTTGATGCTGCGTGGGCTGATAAGGTAAATGAAGACGGTGAACCGATCATCAATTATCTTGCAGACGCTTACACCTCCCCCGAAGCGAAGCTCGCTGACATGATTATGGTCAAGGAGCAGAACGGTTACCAGCTTTGGTACGAAGAGTTCACCGGTGAAATCGCCGTTGTGGACCTCGCTACCGGTCAGGTACACTTCTCCAACCCGTGGGATATTGCTTCCGGTTATCAGGCAATCTCCGACGCAGTTAAGGAAAAGCTCCTCTCCCAGCTCGTAATTACTTTCCTTGAAAACGACGTTCAGAAGACCATGAACAGCTACACCGAAGCTGCTCTCCGCGGTCAGATCGTCAAGAAGAACATCAAGAACGGTATCCGTGTGGAATACGTTCTCGGTGAAGAACAGACCATCCGCCTTGTTCCCCGTATGATCCAGATGGCTCGTTTCGAAGAGCTCATCCTTGCGAACATCGAAGACGAATGGCAGTACAACAAGCTCAACTCCTTCTATACCCCCAAGGACGCAAACGACCCGAACCTCACCGAACGTGGTGTTGCGGAAATGCAGGCAAAGTTCCCGATCACCCTTGAAATGGCGGTTTACGTCTGTGACCCGGAAATCAAGGCCCGCGAACTTCGTGAACTTGAAGGTATTATCAAGTCCTACTGTCCCGAATATACATACGAAGAACTCGACTATGACCACGACCTCACCCGTTATACCGGTGACGACGCTGCTCCGCCGAGATTCCGTATGGCTCTCGAATACACCCTCAGCGATACCGGTCTTCAGGTAAGACTCCCTGCAAACGGTCTTTCCTTCGACGAATCTGCATACCAGTTCCAGGAAGTTGCTATGCTTCCGTACTTCGGTGCAGGCTCCAACGAATTTACCGGTTACTCGGTTATCCCGGACGGTTCCGGTGCGCTCATCCGCTTTGAAGACTTCGTAGGCAAGCCCGTTAACATCGCAGGTCAGATGTACGGTGCCGACTATGCTTACCATGAAATCAGCGGCGCACACGCGGAAACCATGAGAATGCCTTACTTCGGCGTTGTTACCAACTTCGATAAGGAACTCGTCAAGGCGACTGAAACCACTCCCGCAGAAGGCATCTTCTACTCCAACGGCTTCCTCGCAGTTGTTACCGAAGGTGACTCCCTCGCATCCTTCATGGCAGAATGCGGTGGTACTCTCCATCCGTACAACACTGTATACGCAAAGTTCACTCCTCGTCCGTCCGACGAATACAACCTCGCAGACTCCATCTCCGTCAGCGGCAACGCTACATGGACGGTAACTTCCAAGAGAAAGTATACCGACAGCTACCGCATCCAGTATATCTTCCTCAAGGATGAAACCCTCGCAGAAGAAAACGGCCTCAAGGATTACTACGAAGCAGAATGGACCGGTATGGCTACCGCTTACCGTGACTATCTGATCGAAAAGGGCGAACTCACCAAGCTCGAGAACACCAAGGAAGACATCCCGCTCTTCATTGAAACCTTCGGTTCCATTGAAACCACGGAACGTCTCCTCTCCTTCCCGATCGAAGTGGATACTCCCCTTACCACCTTTGAAGACATCAAGACGATGCACGCCGAACTCACCGAACTCGGTGTCGGCAACATCAACTTCAAGCTCACCG
This sequence comes from Methanocorpusculum sp., assembly GCA_017622255.1. Taxonomy (GTDB): domain Archaea; phylum Halobacteriota; class Methanomicrobia; order Methanomicrobiales; family Methanocorpusculaceae; genus Methanocorpusculum. The sequence continues at coordinate 3,595 of JAGARL010000319.1, read as the reverse complement.
GTTATGCAAACGGCGGTCTTGAAGGTACCGTTCCGTACCGTCTCGAATGGACCAAGGTTGTCGGCGGCGGTGAAGGATTTACCGACCTCGCCAAGTACGCAGCGGATAACGGCTTCAACGTATATCCGGACTTCGACTTCGCATACATCCGCAATCAGGAAATGTTTGACGGTGTAAGCCTCAAGAAGCACGCAGTTCGTACCATCGACGACCGTTTCACCACCAGACGTGCATACGACGCAGCTACCCAGAGCTTCGACCGCTCCTTTGCGATCGCAATCTCCCCGGTATTCTACGAATATCTCTACAATAAGTTCGGTCCCACCTACCTTGAATACGGCAACGACGCAATTGCAGTTACCACTCTCGGTACCGACCTGAACTCCGACTTTGATGAAGACGAACCGTACCACCGCGAAGACAACAAGCAGTTCACCATCGAACTTCTTGAAAAGCTCGACGCAGACTACGAAAGCGTTATGATCGAAGGCGGTAACGCATATGCAGTAAAGTACGCAGACGTTATCCTCAACGCTTCGCTTACCTCCTCCAAGTATGTGAAGGCAAGTGAATCCGTTCCGTTCCTCGGTATGGTATACCACGGCTCCAAGGTATTCACCGGTTCCGCTACCAACATGGAAGGTGACGTAAACCAGGCGATCCTTCAGGCGATCGAAAACGGTGCGGCTATGTACTTCATCCTGTCTTATCAGAACACCAGCGAACTGAAGGAAGACTTCAGCCTCAGCAAGTACTACTCCGTATCCTACGATATCTGGAAGGAAGACGTTGCTGAATACTACACCACTCTGAACAACGCGATCAAGGATCTCCAGACCTCCTACATCGTTGACCACGAATTCCTCGATGCTGAACGTATTCCGGACGCAGACGAACTCGAAGCAGACCGTCTTGCTGAAGAAGCAGAAGCAGCAGCTCTCGCAGCAGCCGAAGAAGAAGCTCGTCTCGACGAAGAACGTAAGGCTCGTCTCGAAGCCCGTCTCGCAGCACAGGCTGGTGAAGTTGTAGAAGAACCCGCAGCTGCTCCTGTTGAAGAAGAAGCTGACGAAACCGAAGAAGAAGTTGTTGAAGAAGAGGAAGAATACATCGTTCCCGATAAGTATAAGACCGTCATCGGTTCCGTTGTACGTGTTGAATATGAAGGCGGCGTAAACTTCATCCTTAACTACAACTCTTACGATATTATTGTTGAGTACGACGGTCAGGAATACGAAATCGCAGGTCTTGGCTTCGTACGCATAGACTAAAGAAAGGGGAGTGCTTAAATGAATTTAAACATTGACGCCGGCAAAGGCGGAAAGAAACAGAAGATTCAAGTCGATGCTCCCGGCAAAAAGAAGAAGAGCACTGCTTCCCTTGAAGTGAAAAAGGCTAGAGCGGGATGGATTTTCATCCTCCCGTTCATCCTTGGATTTGTGCTGATCTACATTCCGATCATTTTCGACTCCATCAAGTACAGCTTTAACGAAATCGACATTCTTGTCGGTGGTGGTTACGAGCTTACCTTCGTCGGCTGGAAGAACTACTCTGATGCGATCCTCGTCGATACCTCTTATGTAACGACGCTGGTTTCCGGTCTGAAGCAGCTCATCCTCGACATCCCCTCCATCGTTCTCTTCTCGCTGTTCATTGCGATCATCCTTAACCAGAAGATCGCAGGCCGTGCAGCATTCCGTGCAATCTTCTTTATCCCGGTTATCCTGTCCACCGGTCTTATCAGCGATATCGACGCAGCGAACTCCCTGTCTTCGTACATGGAAGAATCCGGCGGTATCGACGACGGTTCCGGTCAGGAATCCACCGCTACCGAAATCATCTCCGTCATGGACGTTGAACGTCTCTTCGACAACATGATGATCGGTACGGAAATCGTTGAATACGTTGTCAGCATGGTTAACAACATCTTCAACATCGTTAACCGTTGTGGTGTACAGATGCTGATCTTCCTCTCCGGTCTCCAGTCGATCTCTCCCGCGATTTACGAATCCTGCTCCATCGACGGTGCGTCCGGTTGGGAAAGCTTCTGGAAGGTAACCCTTCCGATGATGAGCCCGATGATTCTCGTAAACACCATTTACACGATCATCGACGCGTTCACCTCGAACGACAACCAGGTTATGGCCTATATTGCAACCGTATACGAACAGGCGGACGGTAACGTTCTCAGCTCCGCGATGTCCTGGATGTACTTCCTTGTTGTCATCGTCATCATCGCAGCTGTTGCCGGTATCCTCAGCTCCTTCGTATTCTACCAGAGAAAAGACTAAGAAAGGAGGTACTGATTCATGAATAAAGCGCAAACTGCTCCTACTGTCAAGAAGGAAACCAAGAACACCATCCGGGTTGAATTCGACCGTACTCCGCTTCTGGAAAGACTGAAGGCGAAGCTCATCAACCTGTACACCCTGAAGAGAGTTGTATGGTATCTGTTCCGCTTCCTGCTCATGCTCGGTGTCTCTTACGTTATCCTTTTCCCGTTCTTCTCGAAGATCTCCTCCTCCTTCATGGCTCCGGAAGACTTCGTTGACGTAACCGTAAGACTTATCCCGAAGCACCCGACCCTCGAAACCTACAAGGCGATCATTGAAGACAACAGCTATCTGGAAGCACTCCTGAACACGTTCATCCTGTCTCTGGCGTGCGGCATCATCCAGACCTTCATCTGTTCCTTCATCGGTTACGGTTTCGCAAAGTTCAAGTTCAAGGGTAACAGCCTGTTCTTCCTCTGCGTAATCTTCACGATGATCGTTCCCCACGCAACCCTTCAGCTCTCTCTGTTCATGAAGTTCCGTTACTTCGATATCCTCGGTATCGTCAACCTCCTCGGCGGCGGTGCGATTGACGCACTGAACGTTACAGGCGGCGTAACGTCGATCAACTTCATCAACTCCAACTGGCCGCTGTACATCCTCTCCTTCACCGGTCTGGCGTACAAGAACGGTCTGTACATCTTCCTCCTTCGTCAGTTCTACCGTGGTATTCCGGACGAACTGGAAGAATCCGCATACCTCGATGGTTCCGGCGTATTCCGCACCTTCTTCGGCATCATCATCCCGCTTTCCGTAACGATGATGATTACCGTATTCATGTTCTCGTTCTGCTGGCAGTGGACGGACAACTTCTACACCGAGCTCTTCTACACGACCGCCGGTGCGAAGCTCCTCCCCGACATCATCAAGGTTCCGAAATCCCTCGATACCAACTATGCCGGTCAGGCTCTCTACACCTCCGCAATCAACAACACTTGCGGTATCCTGATCATGGCTCCGCTGATCATCCTCTACCTCTTCGGTCAGAGATACATCGTTCAGGGTATCGAACGTTCCGGTCTTACTGCGGACTGATCTCCTGCACTCCTTCCTCCAAGGGGAACCGTTTCTGGTTCCCCTTGGTTTTTTCTTTTTGTTTTTCTTGGGGGAACCTTTTTGAGGAAAAGGTTCCCCCAAACCCCTTCCAAAACCTTTTTAGGCTGCGGTAGCCGTGGAGATAGTTGATATGATGGGGAGGGGTAAAGGAGAAAAACTCCGTGGAGTACGGTTGAAGAGTGTTCGGCCCGTTGACGTATTGTTGGTTT
>JAGARL010000318.1 GCA_017622255.1 Methanocorpusculum sp. | reverse complement strand
CCAAAGAGCGTCCGGAAGCACTCCGCCGCGTCTCTGTTGATCCGTCCTTTACGGTTCTGCCGGACTTCATCGTCAGAAATGTTATCGGCACAGCACCAAAGGAGATTGGCGCGATTGTCCGGAGGCTCTTTGCGGTCTTTATCGCAAAGGATGCTATCCTCGTCGAAATCAACCCGCTGGTTGCAACCCCGAAGGGAATTATCGCCGCGGACGGCAAGGTCATCTTAGATGACAATGCACTTGCCCGCCAGGGAATTGCGGAGAACCGCGACTTAACCGAGCGCGAGAAGGAAGCAGAGAAGCACGGCTTCTCCTACGTCGAGCTCGACGGCGAAATCGGCGTTATCGGAAACGGTGCCGGTCTTACCATGGCAACGCTGGATATCATTGCCTACTATGAGGGCAAAGCCGCAAACTTCCTCGATGTCGGCGGCGGTGCTGATGCCGAGCGTGTCTGCCATGCGGTAAAACTTGTTGCATCCATGCCGGGTGTCAAAGTGATTGTCGTAAACCTCCTTGGCGGTATCACCCGCTGTGACGAGGTTGCAAAGGGAATTATTACCGCGGGCGTTTCCCAGAAGATTATTGTGAGAATCGCCGGAACCAACGAAGAGGAAGGAAAGCGCCTCTTGGAAGAGAACAACTACTTAATGCTCCCGACCATGGATGAAGCAATCCGTGCCGCAGTGGAGGTATGCAGATGATTTACGCAGGAAAAGAGACGGAGGTTCTGGTCCAGGGAGCAACCGGTTCCCAGGGCAGATTCCACATCAATCTGATGAACGAGTACGCAAAGGCTGTCGGCGGTGCCGGTGTTACGGCAGGTATGACGCCGGGCAAGGGCGGCCAGGAAGTCTTTGGTGTTCCGGTCTACAACACGGTAGCAGATGCGGTTGACAAGCATGATATCGGTGCATCGGTTATCTTTGTTCCGGGTGCCGGATGCGGCGATGCGATTATGGAGGCGGCAGATGCCGGTATTCCGACGATTGTAACCATTACCGAGCACATTCCGGTCCATGATGTGATGCGTGCGGTAGCATACGCAGAGAAGTGCGGTTCGAAGGTTATCGGCCCGAACTGCCCCGGAATGATGATTCCGGAGGAGTGCAAGCTTGGAATTATTCCGGCAAACCTCTGTATGAAAGGCGATATCGGTGTGGTTTCCCGCAGCGGAACGCTGACGTACCAGGTTATCTCCGAGCTGACCGCGGCAGGTCTCGGCCAGTCGGGAATTATCGGTATCGGCGGCGATGCGATTATCGGCCAGACGTTTGCAGACGTGGTTGATACGTTCCATGCGGACGGCAGAACCCGTGCCATTGTGTTGATGGGTGAGGTCGGCGGAAACTTAGAGCTTGAAGGTGCAAAGCGTGCCATGGATTTAGGCATCCCGGTTGTTTCCTATATTGCAGGCGTTTCCGCCCCGAAGGAGAAACGCATGGGACACGCAGGCGCTATTGTTGAGGGCGGCGAAGGCGATGCCGCATCCAAGATTGAGCGGCTGAGAGCATTCGGCATCCCGACTGCTACCCGTCCCTCGGAAATCCCTGCTCTCGTGAAGGAACTGTTCTGATGACGACGAAAAACCGTACCCTGCTCCGTTCGGCTGATGCGCTTGCGAAGAGTGTTGATGCACTGGCGATTATCTCCTTCCTTCCGCGTGAGGCGGATTTGAAGCTGGAGACGCCGACGGTTCACGTTTCGGATATCCAGCCGGATATTCTGCGTGACGGCTCGATGCTCGCTCTGCTTGATTACTGTTCGAACCATATTATTGATGCGGTTGTGCAGTACCGCATTTTGACGAAGGAGAATAACGGTACGGTTGTGGCGGTGTTTCCGTATGCACTGCTTATCTATGACCTGGAGGCAACGAACTCGGAGTTTACGGCAGAGTCGCTGGCAGACCTTGCAGACCCGGCGGTTATCCATGCGGTGCTTTCGCTTGCGTTGGAGATTGCCCATGACGGCCGCGAGGGCCGGGCGATTGGAACGGCGTTTATTATCGGCGATATTGAGGAGCTGAAGCGCTGGTCGCATCAGGGTGTGTTAAATCCGTATGCCGGACATCCGGCAGAGGTCCGCGATGTGAAGCAGCGGATGAACTGGGAGAGTGTAAAGGAGTTTTCCCAGCTCGACGGGGTCTTTATTATTGATAAGGACGGTATCGTTGAGGCGGCGGGACGCTATCTGGATGCGGACAGCCGTGATGTGAATCTGCAAAGCGGTCTTGGCGGCAGGCATCTGGCAACGGCGGCTATTACGAAGGTGACGCCGTCGGTTGGTATTGTGGTGTCCGAGTCCGGGGGTATTATCCGGATTTTTGCCGGCGGTAAGGTTGTTGCGCATATCAGAACGGATATCCGGGTTGAGTTCTGATTGGTCTAGGATATATTTTTTTTTTTCTTTTTTTTGTGTGTGTTTTTTCAGGTGGGATATATTTTCAAGATTGTGTGACATGCGGGTTGGGTGTTTTTTCCGGAGCTCTGGATAGATTTGAAAAAACCGCTGATCACGCGGTTTTTTATCAAATGTATCCGGTGATGAGGGGATATTGTGTAATTCAATTTCTCTGAGATTCCTCCCCCTGATGTTTCATCTGTTCAAGCCGTATACATATGGTGGGTTATGTGTCGAATATTTTTGAAATTTTCGACATATGGTTGGTGACGTGTTGAATATTTCGGAAATTTTCGACATATGGGTGATGACGTGTCGAAGATTTCAGAAATTTTCGACATATGGCCGGCGTTCTGTTCCTGCACCCACCTGCTTGTTGCCTTCCGCGGAAACCTGGTTTACCGCATCCTAAAGAAGCATGCAAAGCGGCACGGAGAAAAGCCGGACAAGGAAGAGAAGAAACAGCTCAAAGCAACTGCTTCTGCGATTATCCTGCTCATCAGAGACGAAGAGCGCTATGGAGAATGGAGAAAGAACCGCGAGATGGAAATGCGTCTTTCGGCTGACATCATATCGGTCTTAGACGAAATGCAGTACCCGCCGCAGATTCCGCGGGGGGCTGCTGCTGCTGAGATTCTCAAAGCAGCAAAAGGCAGAATCAACAGACACCGGCTCTAAGGCTGGTGTTTCTCTTTTTTT
>JAGARL010000045.1 GCA_017622255.1 Methanocorpusculum sp. | reverse complement strand
TCCCTTGATGCACATCGTCTGAAAGAGTGGGCAAAAACCCTGATTCGCCTGCATGAAGCAGGTGTTCAGGTTTTTGCCGTCGTCGGCGGCGGAGGCGAGGCACGCCGCTATATCAACGCATGCCGCGATGTCGGCCTTGATGAGGCATCGTCTGATGAGATTGGAATCAAAGTTACCCGCATTAATGCCGCGCTCTTAATCGGCGCGCTTGGAGAACATGCATACCCGCGTGCTGCCGAGTCCTATCTGCAGGCAAAGGAGTTCGCTCTCTCCGGCAAGATTGTTATCATGGGCGGTGTCACACCGGGACAGACCACGGACGCCGTATCTGCCGTCCTTGCAGAGGAAGCAGGCGCTTCCATGATGGTGAACATGACTGCTGTTGACGGCATCTACTCCGCAGACCCGAAGAAGGACCCGTCGGCAAAGAAGTTCGATATCATGAGCCCGCAGGAGTTAATCGATCTTATCATGAAGGAAAAGATGAACGCAGGCTCCAACATGGTTATCGACCTCGTCGCCGCAAAAGTTACCGAAAGAAGCGGCATTCCCTTAGTCGTCATCGACGGACGCGACACAACCCTTCTCGAGAAGGCCTTAATTGACGGAGAATTCCACGGTACTGTTGTTGGAAACGAGGCCGTCTCCTTCCCACTCGTATAATATCCCCTCCTTTTTTCATTCTGATTTCTTGTTTGGAATCTTCTTTTTCTAACAGTATCTTTTTCTTAATCTGAACAGAAGATATTTCCACCGCGAGCCGCCCGCGGTGGAGATATCCTGCTAATGGATGAAGAGAGTGGTGTGAACTTAGTTAAATTCTGCTTATCTTCTCATCTCTCATCATCTCTCTGCCATAATCAAACCGCATTCTTTTTATCTATCCGAAGCTAATATGTTATAGCACACCGGGGGTGGTAGGGTAGCCTGGTCCATCCTAGAGCGTTTGGGACGCTTTGACCCCAGTTCGAATCTGGGCCACCCCACTTCTTTTATGACAGCAACTTCCGCAGAATACATTCTTCAGAAACTCAATGCGGCATATCCTCACACTGCAGACGACATGAACTTCCTGCAGTTTAGAAACAACTTCGAGCTGCTGATTATGACAATTCTCTCCGCACAGACGACCGACGTTACCGTAAACGGCCTGCGCGACGAACTCTTTTCCGCCTATCCGAATGCCGAAGCGCTTGCCGTCGCAGACCAGGCGGAGGTGGAACGCATCATCCACCCGGCAGGCTTCTTCCGCACTAAAGCCAAAAACATCATCGGTGCTTCAAAAAAACTCTGCGAAGATTTCGGCGGCGAGATTCCGCAGACCATCGAAGAGCTGATAACCCTTCCCGGCGTTGGAAGAAAGACCGCCAACATCGTAACAAACCACGGCTTCCACAAAGCATACGGCATCGCCGTAGACACCCATGTCAAACGGCTCTCCCGGCGTCTCGGCTTTACGAAAAGCACCGACCCGGACACCATCGAAAAAGACCTAACCGCACTGCTCGACCGCTCGTGGTGGGAACACGTAAACTACCTCCTCATCTCGCACGGAAGAGCGGTCTGCACCGCCAAAAAACCGGCATGTGAACGCTGTATCATCCGCGAACACTGCCCGGAGGTAAAATGACCGAACTGAGCACAAAACAGCAGTACCTGATTCTGGTCGCCACCTCGCTCGGCGTCCTAATGAGCCCGCTTCTCGCCTCGATGATTATCCTGGGACTGCCGGCTATCAGCAGCGAGTTCCTGGTATCCGCCCGTGACCTTGGCTGGATAAACACCGCCTACGTCCTTGCAAACGTCATCTTCCTTGTTCCGGCATCCTGGTTCGTAAACAGAATAGGCTACAAAAAATCCTTCATAATCGGAACCGCAATTCTTGCCGCAACCGCATTCCTTGCCGCAGTATCGCCAAACTATGCAGTATTGTTAGCCTCCCGTGCTCTCTCCGGCATCGGCGTTGCATTCCTGGTAATTACCGGAATCGCTATCATTACCCGTGTATTCCCGCCGGACAAACGCGGCTTTGCCATCGCGATAAATACCACCATGGTCTATATCGGCGGAACCGTCGGCCCGGCACTTGGCGGAACGCTCACCGAACTTTTCGGATGGCGCAGTCCCTTCCTGCTGATAATTCCGCTCGTCTTACTCTCCGGCATACTGCTCGCCCTCTTCATGAAGACCGAGTTCACCGTCCCGGTCAGGAAATTTGACGGCATCGGGGCTGTCCTCTATGCCCTTGCAATGTTTGCCCTGGTCTTCGGCATCACCACCATCACTGATTCCGGCTCGCTTCTCATCGCAGGAATCGGACTTCTCCTCTTCATCGCCTTCATCTGGTACGAGATGCGCAAAGAAAACCCGCTCCTGCGTGTCAGACTGTTTGCCGAGAATAAACGCTTCGCCCGCTCGTCCTATGCGGCACTCTTAAATTATGCCGCAATCTATGCCGTCACCTACATGGTAAGCCTCTACCTGCAGTCCGTAGGACAGTTAAGCGCCGCAGAGACCGGATTCATTCTCCTCTTCCAGCCGCTGGTGCAGGCAATAGCAACGCCTGCAGTCGGTAAATTCTCCGGAAAGGTGGATGCAAAATACCTGACAACCGCCGGAATGATTATGACCATCATCGGCCTGCTCCTCCTCTCCGGCCTTGGCCTTTCCATGACCAATGTCGCCCTCTACATCATCATCGCTCAGGTCTTTACCGCATTCGGCGTCTCCCTCTTCTCCGCGCCGAACACCACAACCATCATGAGCTCGGTAAAACCCGAAGAGTACAGCATGGCATCAAGTCTGGTCTCCGTCTTCCGCATGGCAGGAATGCTCCTCTCTATGGCTGTCTGTATGACCGTAATCTCGGTAATCGTCGGCAGTACGGCATTACTGGGCCCTGCGGTGTATGCAGAATTTACCGCGGCACTTCGCATCTCCATGCTGATATCAGTTGCCCTCTCCTTCGTCGGCCTCTTCTTCTCCTGGTTCAGAGGCCCCGCTCCCAACCAACAGTAACGATACTATGACCGAAATTACCAAAAAACAGCAGTACTTAATCCTCCTCGCCACCTCGCTTGGCGTCTTAATGAACCCGCTCCTTGCCTCCATGCTGATTTTAGCCCTGCCGAACATCGGCGTGGAATACCTCGTCTCTGCCCGCGACCTTGGCTGGATGAGCACCGCCTACATCCTTGCAAACGCCATCTGTCTTGTGCCCGGCGCCTGGTTCGTGGACAAAATCGGCTACAAAAAGTCCTTCGTTGCCGGGACTCTTATCGTCGCGGTGACCTGTCTTCTTTCCGTCTTTGCCCCGACCTATCCGGTCCTGCTTGCCTTCCGCATCGCATCCGGCGTCGGCGTCTCGCTTCTCATGATTACCAGCCTTGCAATCCTCACCCGGATTTTCCCCAAAGAAAAGCGCGGATTTGTCATCGGCATCAACACCACCATGGTCTATGTGGGACTGACACTTGGACCATTCCTCGGCGGAATCTTAACCGAAACCCTCGGCTGGAAAAGCATCTTCCTCATAATGGCACCGGTTGTACTCTTCTCCGGCATCATGCTTGCGCTCTGCATGAAAACCGAGTTCACACTTCCGGTCAAAAAGTTCGATGGTATCGGCGCACTGCTCTATGCGGTCTCCATGCTTACCTTAATGTATGGTCTCTCTACCATCACTGACGCGGGCTCGATATTCCTTGCCGGCTTCGGTCTCATCCTCTTTGCCGTCTTTGTCTGGTACGAGCTGAGAAGCACGCATCCTCTTCTGCATGTGCGGCTGTTCTTCGAGAACAAACGCTTCGCCCGCTCGTCCTATGCGGCGCTCCTGAACTACGCCGCCGTCTATGCCGTAACCTACATGGTAAGCCTCTACCTGCAATCCGTGGGACAGCTCAACGCCGCAGAAGCCGGCATGATTATGCTCTTCCAGCCGCTGATTCAGGTCGTAGCAACGCCGGTCGCCGGCAAAATCTCCGACAAGGTGGACGCCAAATATCTGGTAACCGGCGGTATGATATTAACCATCGTCGGCCTGCTGTTCCTCTCCGGCCTCGGCCTTTCCATGACCAACGTTGCAGGCTACATCATGATAACCCAGGTCTTCATCGCACTTGGAGCGGCACTGTTCTCCGCACCGAACACCTCGACCATCATGGGATCGGTCGCTCCTGCGGAGTACAGTATGGCATCCAGTGTTGTCTCCGTTGTCCGGCAGGCGGGTATGCTCATCTCCATGGCTGTCTGCATGGCCGCGGTATCCGTCTTTGTCGGAGGCACCGACATGCTCGGTCCTGACATGTACGCAGAGTTTGTCGAAGCACTTCGCGTCTCAATGCTCATCAGCGCCGGAATCGCGGTTGCCGGTGTCTTCTTCTCCTGGTTCAGAGGCCCCGCCCCGGACCGGAAATAAACACGTTTTTTTATGCAGGGAGGCAATTTCTATATATGAAGGTCATGGTAGGCGGCACATT
>JAGARL010000317.1 GCA_017622255.1 Methanocorpusculum sp. | reverse complement strand
TTGGTCTCTTCAATGATGCACTCATGAACGAAGCAGTTTACAAATTCAGACGCTACGAAGATTCCAGCCTCGAATATACCGGAATCAATCGCCACAAAGGAGAGATACGGGGAGGATGGGATACAGCAATCTCCGAAGAGGATTTCCTGAATCTCCCATAGACATGATGAATGCTGTAACAGCAGTACAAACATGTTCTATCTCAAAATAAATCTGCAAACCCACACAACCTTTTTTTGCGCGATTTTAACCGCACAACCACCCGCAAAAAAATCCAGGCCCGATACAAACGCCGGACGTTAACACGATTCGCGGATTTATGTCAGACAAAAACCAACCTAAGTAATAGAGATAGAGGAGATATGACCAAACAGGGCAACCTCTATCTCTGAAAAATAATCCGTCTCTTTTTGGTATATCTCCTCTGTCAGGAGTTACCATACCATGACTAATTTCGTAGAAACTTCCAAATCCAGAAACGCCAAGAGAACCTACACCGCAATCGCAGACGTTGCAACCTTCGCCGAAGCGGTCGCAAGCTTTGCCGCAGATTCTACTATGGGGCTTACCCGCAAGGAAAAGTCTGCCGAGACCTACAAGGCAAAAATCATCTACTTCGACGAGAACTCCGATGAGAAAGGATACGTCAACCTCTACGCAGACGACCAGACGCAGTACGAGAACATGACGACCTTCCTCGAAGGAGCGGTCGCATCCGAAGCCGCAAACGGCGAAAACCACGGCGGGGCATCCAGAGACTCCACCGAGGACACGTGGAGCGCCAAGTTTTCCTGCTCTCTCGGAGAAGATACCTTCACCGTCACCATTACCCGAGAGTACATGCTCATCAACGGCTTCGAAGAGGACGCAACCCTTGCCGCCGTTGAAACCTGGGCGGATACCGTTGCGGCGCTCGGCGGAACTGCTGAATAAAATCCGCGACAGAATCCTTGCGTTCCTTTGTGAACCGCTTATCCGCCGGGCACTGTATTATCTGCTTATGCTATGCCTCGTAATTGAGGAATACTTAATCAGAATACTGATTGAAGAATAAAAAAATAAGAATTGAGCGCAGAATCTCAGATACCAAACACCCGGAGGCGGATAGAATAGATACCTTCCGCTGATTCAGCCCGCCGAAAACAATTCCTGCAACCCTATATCCCATCAACACCATATAGAAGAAAGGGGAGGAAAAATCTCTCACTTTCCCGTCTCAGAAATCCATCAACTGACACACGCGAAAGAAGAGACCAATCCCCCCGCAGACCTGCAGAATACACCTCTGCAAAATATGGTCAACATCTATTCTACGCGAACCGTCTCATCATATAAAATGAACCTGCCGTCATAGTGGACAACAACATTCGCGGAAGAGCCGGCAGGCAGATCAGGAGAAACCGGAGAATGCGTTCCCTTCCGTAAGTCAAGAACCTCACCCTCATCCAGATACAAACCTACAGCGTTCGATGCAGACGGATCATCATAGGCAGCCACCTTATTCCCCACTCCATCATAGATAGAAACAGAGACCCGTGTCAGATCAAGTTTCTCACCATAGACAGAGATGAGATATACAGTATTCAAAGACTCTGCAGAATAAATCTTTGACTCAAGCTCAACATTCGGTGCCTGAGCGACATATTCCGAAGGCCCGCCGGTGACAATCAGAAACACCGCAAGGATGACAACAATGACCATCACCAGGATTACTGCGACAGCAGGTGAGACTGCGCTATCCTTCTGTGGTTTCTTCGAAATCGTATTCATACGATCAGAGTTACAATACAGAACATAATCAATGATTATATTCCGACAGATACATGATGGTTTGAAAAACCGTATGCTGCATTTTAGCGTTTTTTTCTTCCGCAATATATAAGTGCCGAAAAATTTGAAAATCTATTTGATAAAACTAAAGAAATGTTTTTATTTTTCGAGTAACCGAATCTTCTAGTCCGCAAAAGGAATGCATTGGAATATGGACAAATCCCGAAGAAAAATACTAATCCTGACCGGAAATGCAGATTTTAGACACGAAACGGGGAGAAGGATGTACAATCCGCAAAAAGCGCACAAATTGTGGACAGAGATAAGGATTACTGAAAATACTCAAGGAGAACAGCAGCACAGCGGATATTCCTAAAGGGTGCGGCCTGCGGAACAAACTGCTTTCCGGCATCCCGAATATGACAGAAAAAATGTGCGCTGCATCTGAAACAGACAGCAGATATCAGCAAAAAAACCATCCAACAGCGAAAGATTTACCGCAATGACTAATATAATTAAATTGTAGTTAACCAAATAATACTTTAACAAACATGCACCCTGCACATCCATCCCGCAAATCCGGACAGAACAACCAGCGGGTATCAGCTCTGCCGAACCTGATAACCGCCTACCTGCAGGAAAACCCGGGAGCACAGCTCTACAAAATCGTCGAAGCAGTATCCGCATCCCGCGGGGCGGTCACCTACCAGCTTCGGACAATGACCGCAAAAGGAGTAATAAAAGTTCATGAAGAAACCGGCTGCCGCAGATACTATCTCCACAGCTTCGAATACGCAAAAGACACCGCAGTCCTGCAAATCTTCCTCGAAAACGAAACCAAATCAGACATAATCGACAACCTCCAAAAAACACCCGGACTCTCCAGAAAAGAACTTGCCGCACGAATCGGCATCCCGGAAAACACCCTCTACCGGCACATCGCAGCACTCAGTGATGCCGGAATCCTCAAACGAAAACGCGACGGACACCGCTGGCTCTACGCCATCGCGGAAAAAACCGAACTGGAATAATCTCTTTTAAAAAAATCAGAGGGAGTTTACCAGAGACTTTCTGGTAATCATACCCACAATCTTATTTCCGTCTGCAATCGGAATCGTACTGATATTCTTCGAAAGCATCGTGTCCACAACCTTCTTGACCGGCGTGTCAATCGGCAGAGACACAATCGGCGACGTCATAATATCTCCTGCCGTCACCTCTCTGAGAGCGTTTTCGAAGTGCTTGTCGATTTCGCTCTTCATCTTCACCAGAACCTTGGCGATATCGGTTTCTGTCACAATTCCTACCGCTTCGTTGTTTTCCATCACCACAAAGCGGGTAGCACCGTTGTTCACCATTCTGCGGTGCAGCTGAACAACCCGGTCCTCCGGTGCGATACGCGGCGCAATCTCGACCATATCCGCAAGGTCTCCTTCCGGATAGACCACCTTCAGTAAATCGCCCTTCGTTACCTGGCCGATTAACCGGTGTTCCTCATCCCATACCACCACAATCTTATACTTCTGCAGAAGCGGAATCAAAAGCTCAAAATCCTGATCCGGATACACAGACGTAAAGTCCTCACGGGTGACCGTTGCCACGCGAATCTGGGACGCCGGGATATTGCCGGTCTTCTTGCTTCCCATCTTCTCGGCAATCGTTCTGCGGCTTGCAGTTCCCACAACCACATGGTCGTGCGTTACTACAATCGGGTCAATGCCGTTTTCCAGCATCTTGGAGAGTGCCTCTGGAATCAGGGCAGACTTTGCAATCGATACTGGCTTGGACATTACATCTTTTACGGTTAACTTCTGGGACATTTTTGTATCCTCCAAATTGGATATTCGGGATTCATTCGTCCGCAGTCCATATCCTGCGAAAGATATTCAAGGCACCGGAGAAATCATCCGCAGAGATTTTCAAACGTTCTCCGGTGCAGATATACTTACTCGGCCAATGCTTTGACCAGATCGAACTCAGTTACAATACCGCTGAGTTCATCCCCGTCTAATACCGGGAACACACCGACTCCGTACTCAAGCATCAGTTTTGCCGCATCCGCAACAGAAGTGGATGAGGTAACCGTCTTGATATCAGCCGCTGTCATAATCTCTCTGACGGGAATCATCAGAATCTCGTCAGCTTTTCCCTGCTCCATATCGGCAAACACTCTGCCGCCGCCAAGATACTTCATGATATCGGTGGCCGTAATGATGCCGAGTAAAAATCCGTCTTTTACAACCGGCAGTCTTCTGAATCCGTGCGTTACCATCAGACGGGTAACCTTGCAGAGCGGAACGTCAGGCGTTACTACCTGCGGATTTTTGGTCATCACTTCAGAGACCAGAGTATTGGAATCCTCTGAAGCCAGCACTTTCATGATATCATACTCGGTAACAATACCGGTTAAGGTATTGTCAGCGGCGACAATCGGAAAACTGCCGTGTCCGGTTTCAATCAGCTTTTCTGCAGCCTCGCGAATGGTAGCAGACGGACTCAGTCCGTCAACTGCTTCGGTCGAGATGGTTCTGATTTCATCATTGAACACTGCAAGCAGATTTCCTTTGTGTTTGTTTGCAACGAGGTTAAAGCGGTTTCCGCCACCCATGAGGTCGATTACGTCAGTGACAGTTACAATACCGAGGAGCTTTCCGGTTCCTGCATCGGTCAGCGGAAGACGGCGGAAGTTGTGAGTGCTCATCTTCGCAAGACCTTCAATGATAGTCATTGTCGGGGGAACGGATACAACCTCGGTTGTTGCGATGTCTAAAACGCAGTTCTTCTTTCCTTTAATCTGGGTTGTCGTTGTCATAGGGAATCAGTGTCTATCGTTAGATTTTCTGTTTTCTGTTACTCTGACCGGAGGGAGATTTCCCTTCGGCGGATAGTTGATAATACTCTGTCAGAGTTTAAAATGTTTATCATTTTAGACGGTGTGAATTCGCTGCCGCATGGCGATATTTATATGGAAGTAAGACACAGATATTACATAATCCAATTAAGGTGTAGTAATGGCAGCATTTTTACGTATCAAGGGATTTTTCAATAAGCTGTTTGGTAAAAAGCGGTCACGCGTCGGTATTTATGGTCCGCCGAACGCAGGAAAAACCACGCTTGCAAACAGAATCGTCCGTGATGTGACCGGTGAAGCACTGGGTCCTGCAAGTGAGATTCCGCACGAGACCCGCCGTGCGCGGAGAAAGGAAGGCGTCGAGATTAGTGCCGGTGCCGGTTCCAAGTTAATGATTGATATCGTTGATACTCCGGGAGTTACCACAAAGATTGACTACCACGAGTTCTTAGAGTACGGTATGGATCAGGATGAGGCAGTTGCCCGTGCCCGCGAAGCAACCGAAGGAGTTGCCGAGGCAATGCACTGGCTCCGTGAGGACATCGACGGCGTTATCTATGTTCTCGACTCCACCCAGGACCCGTTCATGCATGTCAACATCATGATGATCGGTATCATCGAGTCCAGAAAACTGCCGGTCATTATTGTGGCAAACAAGATTGACCTGCCGGATGCAGCCCCGCAGAGAATCAAGAGTGCCTTCCCGCAGCACCCGGTTGTGGAGATTTCCGGTCTTGAAGGAAACAACATGGATGCACTCTACTCCAAGATTGCCGAGGTATTCAGATGATTCAGGGTGTTCAGCTTGATATGCTTTCGGCAGACCGTCTGTCGAAGATGACGTCCTACGAGAAGATCCGCCTTATCTTAGACGATGTCCACCAGGGATGCGTTGTTGTTCTGGAACGCGGTCTGACGCCGGAAGAGCAGGGTAAGCTTTTAGAAGCAACCATGATGGAGATTGCACCGGGAGGATTCTCCGGTATTGAGATTGAGACCTATCCTTCCTTCGGCGGAAATGATAAGGGTATCTTCGGCAAGCTCTTTAAGAAGGGAGATACTTCCCGTATGATGGTTATCGGTCCGGTTGATCAGTTAAAGATGCTGTCCCGCGAGAAGGACAGACTTATTGCCTGGGCTTCTGCCGCACAGTAAGAAGATATGCCGCATAAATGTACGAAGTGCGGACGTGAGTTCCGCGACGGTTCGGTGGAGATTCTCCGCGGATGCCCCTCCTGCGGGGGAAAGAAGTTCCTCTACGTCAGTGACCGCGTAAGAAATGAGGATGTCTTAGCTGAGAAGTCAATCGAGAAGATTGCAGAAGAGACGAAGCAGGAGGTCTTGGAGGTTCAGAAGCCTGCTTCCCGTCCGACGGATATTCTGGGACGCGTGGAGAGTGTCAGAATTGTCGGCAAGGGAAGTTATGAGCTGAACCTTGAGCGTCTTGCAGATACGCAGGATATTATTATCGGCATGGGTAATGACGGCAAGTATATGCTGGATTTGAATTCTATGTCGAAGAAGCGTTCTTCCCAGAAGAAGCGCTGAATATCACTTTTTCTTTTTTTGTCCTTTGGGCTGCTGATTCAGCTTTGCAGGTGCATATTTCCTCTGCGAAATGTACCCGAAAAAAAGGTAAAGGGGAGATTATGCGGGCGGCAGTTCTTTGGCAAACTGCGGGTTTTCTTTGAGGATTGCGCGTACCAGGTTTTGGACGCTGATGTGTTCTATTTTGCAGTTCTGCATGGAGTGGAAAACGGCGGTTAAGGTTTCGTCGTTCATGCGGAGGAGAGCTTCTTTTACGGCATAGCTGCAGGCGAGGTCTTTTCCCATGGTACTTTCCCGCCAGGCTTTGTCATATGCCGTGAGGGCTTTTTTGGAGGTGTCGCCGTTTTTGACGGCAGAGACTGCGGTCTGTGCGGCAAGTTTTCCGGAAAACATGGCGTTGTATATGCCGCATCCGGTAAGGGGGTCTGAGAGGCGTGCAGCGTCTCCGACAATCAGGAGGCCGTCAGCCGCGGTTTCGCTGAGCGGCCGGCAGACGGAGACTGCGCCTGCGATGAGTTCGGTGATTTTGCCTTCGGGATAGTTCTTTTCGATGAAGCGGTCGAGGCAGTCGCGGGCACGCTGTCCTTCGCCGGAAGAACTTCCCCTAATGCCGATTCCGATGTTGGCGCAGCGGTTTCCTTTGGGGAATACCCAGAGGTATCCGCCGGGAGCGTCGGCGAAGGAGATGTGGAACCGGTTTTCTGTTTCGTCGATGTTGATGTCGTTTACGATGTACTGGGCGCAGGTTTCGATTTCATCGAGCGGGACGGTGGTGTTGATGCCTGCCTGTCCGGCGAATCCGGATTCGATGCCGTCTGCGGCGATGACGACTTTTGCCCGGACAAAAGAGCGTTTTCCGTGCTGTTCGATGACAGCGCCGCAGATTTTGTCTCCTTCCATGATTGGTTCTGCGGCACGGGTATGGACCTGGATTTCTGCTCCGGCTTCGGCTGCTTTCCAGATGAGTTCACGGTCGAAGACTTTGCGGTTGAGAATGCAGTCTGCCTGGCTTTCCAGGGTGATTTCGGTGCCGTCTGGTCCGATGAGTGTCGCGGAGCTGGTTTCTGCGGAGATGAAGCGGGGGTCTGCTTCGATGAATTCGGTAAGAGAGTCTTTGCCGATTCTTTCTGCACAGCGGACGGGGACGCCGATTGCCGGACGTTTTTCGATGAGGAGAACAGACAGTCCTTCGTCTGCGGCGGTTTTTGCGGCAACGGCACCCCCCGGCCCTCCGCCGACAACTAAGACGTCATAGCTGTCCTTCATTCTTCGCTCCGGAGAATCGCGCCAAGCGGGCAGATGGTGTAACAGAGTCTGCATTGGGGTTTGCAGAGGGTGTCGTTAACCGAGAGGTAGGCGTCAACCAGTTCCAGTGCTCCGCGGGGGCAGACGGAGACACAGGCCCCGCAGTAGCCGCAGACGTCGCGGCGAATGGTTATCATTAGGATATGGTTTGCTCTGCGGTGTTATGAAGGTTTAGAAAACAGGGAACGCACCTGTCGGGATTTGAACCCGAGTCAAAGGCTCCGGAGGCCCTTAGGATATCCTGACTACCCTACAGGTGCAGTGTCTATAATTGTGAGTTATAAGTATAAGAGGGTTGCGAGGCGAGCGGGGCGTTTCGCCGGCGGGAGCGAAGCGAAAGCGAGCTGCCCGGAGAGATGTGCGATTTGGGTTTTTGTTTAGCGTGCCCGCACGCCCATTTGGTCGTGCTTTAGTTTCGAGTCACTGGGTGCCTCTCACAGCCCGCCGGAGCGGCTGCTAATCGCGCCGCTCTATTTCGGCGGGGCAATCTTTTTTGTTGAGTTCCAGAGTCTTCTGCTTTTGTAGTTCTGGTGGGTTGATGCTCTTTTAGTGGTTTTCCGTCGGGCTAAAAAAATCTGCCCGCTCCTTTGTCCTCGGCTCATTTTGGCTTATCGCCAAAATTCACCTGCGGACTTCGGCGCGTCCATCTTTTTTCTTACGCCCTCCTTAATAGCGCGGAGTTGGCGGGGCACAGGCGTTCACCCGCGAGAGGATAATGCCCTCGGTCTTGTCGCTTCGCTCCAATCCCGTGAGCAATATCGTCTCGCGGTTTACACGCCCCCGGTGTAAGCCCGCCGGGTTGCCCG
>JAGARL010000044.1 GCA_017622255.1 Methanocorpusculum sp. | reverse complement strand
TCTCATACTTTTCTCCTCCTACATTGCCATGCCGCCGTCGATGCGGATGACTTCGCCCGTAATATAATTTGCCATGTCAGAAGCCAGGAATAATACTAAGTTTGCGATTTCCTCCGGCTCTGCAAAGCGCTTCATCGGGATTGCATTTACGAATTCTTCCTTGTCTGCAAAGGCTGTTGTCATCGGGGTTCTTACAAAGCCCGGAGCGATGGCGTTACAGCAGATGCCGCGGCTGCCAAGCTCTTTTGCGATGGACTTGGTAAAACCGATTAAGCCGGCCTTGGATGCGGCGTAATTGGTCTGTCCCGGATTACCCATCACGCCAGCTACGGAGCTGACGTTGATAATCTTACCGGCACGCTTCTTTAACATCACCGGATATACCTGCTTTACGGTATTATAAGCGCCTACCAAGTTGATATCGATAACAGAGGTGAATTCCTCCGGCTTCATGGAAAGAAGCAGCTTATCGCGGGTAATGCCTGCGTTGTTTACTAAAATATCCACGGTACCGAACTCGGCAAGGATTTCCTTGAATACTTCCGTAGTCTTATCGAAGTCGGAAATATCGCACTGGTATGCCTTTACCTTTGTACCAAACTGAGCAAGGTAAGCTACGGTCTCTTCCGCAACTTCCATGCTTCCTGCGTCTAAGAATGCCACATCGGCGCCGTTTTTGCAGAATGCTTCGCAAACGGCACGGCCGATGCCGCGGGAGCCGCCGGTAACGACGGCAACTTTATTTTTTAAAGATGTATTATTTTCCATGTTAAGTTCCTTTCCCTATTTACCCAGCTCGGCAAGTAATTGGTCTAACTGTTCCTTGGTTTCTACCGCAAAGCTCTTTGCTTCCGGAACAATTTTTTCTATGAGTTTCTTTAAGGTATTGCCGACGCCGGTTTCAATGAATGTGGTGACACCCTGTTCTGCCATGGAAAGAATAATCTTTTCCCAGAGAACCGGATGATTAACCTGAGCGCACATGGTCTCGCGTACATTTGCATCGTACGGGGCTGCGGTGAGGTTTGCGTAAATCGGAAGAGACGGGGCAGTAATATCGAATCCTGCCAAATCCTTTTCAAACTGTGCGACTGCCGGGGTCATAAACGGAGAATGGAATCCGCCGCCTACCTTAAGAGGAAGGGCACGACCGCCTGCGGCCTTTACTTCTTCATAAAACTGCGGAAGTTCCTCGGTACTTCCTGCGCATACCAACTGTCCGGTGCAGTTGTAATTTACCGGATAGACATGCTCGTAGTGGGAGGCAAGCTCCTCTACGGTTTCGTTCGGCAGCTTTACGATTGCTGCCATGCCTGCCGGAGCATCTGCTGCGGCCTTTGCCATATGACGGCCTCTTGCGCAAGCAATGGAAAATCCGGTTTCCGGAGTGTAAGCGCCCGCAAAAGCGAGGGCCGGGATTTCTCCTAAGGAGAAGCCTGCTACCATATCCGGAACGATGCCTGCGTTCTTTACTGCCAAAGCGGAGGCAAGATCTGCCAAATAGAGACACGGCTGGGTGTTCGCAGTATCGCGAAGCGTCGCCTCATCTCCTTCAAACATCTGGGCAAGAGTGCCCGGACGAAGTGCTTCTGCTTTATCAAAGAGCTCAGCTACTTCGTTAAAGTTTTCGTATAAATCTTTTCCCATGCCAGGGTGCTGTGCACCCTGACCGGAAAATAAAAATGCTATTTTACCCATGCGTTTACTCCTTTCAAAAGAGCTTCGCATTCGGTTACGAGCTCTGTAACAATCTCTGCGGCGGTCTGTTCCTTGTTTACCATACCGGAAATCTGTCCGGCAAGGAAACATCCCTCCTTGGTATCACCGTCTACGGCAGCCTTACGAAGTCCGCCGACACCCAGCTCCGCAACCATTTCCGCGGTGGTTTCCGGAGCATACTCAATCTTCGAAAAACCGCGGCTGAACGGATTCTTGATGCAACGGCAGGTGTTTCCGCCGAAGCGTCTGCCGGTGGTGATGGTGGAAGTATCGTTTGCCTT
>JAGARL010000043.1 GCA_017622255.1 Methanocorpusculum sp. | reverse complement strand
CTGTTCCACCTGATGGTTGCCTTAAAGGCGGCTGATGTTGACTTTTCGTTAGTCGAAAAAGAGCTTGAGCTTCGCCGTGCAGGAATGCACCTGCACGACTAACTTTTTTCCTGCATTTTCTGGAGAATGATTCCCGCAAGGGAGATTCCCATCAGAATTATTCCAATAACGTACGTTGGCCAGTAGACGTATGAGTAGAGAATGAGCCAGTCGAGATACTCCCAGTGTTCAATGCTCATCCGGTAGATGCCGAGAAGTACCGGAACAACAAACGGCACAACTCCTGCGAGGAGAAGAAGTATCTGGAAAACGTTTTTCATCAGAGTAACAGCTGCAGAATCATAATTCCTGAGAGGACAACAATTATTCCATCGAGTATGGCAACGAAGGAGAATACCTTTTTGGGAAACCGTCCCCGCTTAAATTCCCCGTAGACAAAATAGAGGGAAAGAAGAGAGAAGATAAGAACTGTCAGATACAGCCAGATCATGTTCCCTTCTTCTTCACAACACCAGTTGGAATCCTGCTTGCCGGCTGGTCGTCGATGTCAACCGTGATGCCAATCAGGTACGCATTCATGCGGTCAATTGCCTCGCGGTTCTGCGTATCTGCCGCAGCCGCCCGCTGATAGCAGGAATATGCTTCGTCTCTGGAACCTCTGAGGTCATACACTTTTCCAAGCTCGGTGAGTGCACGGCTGTCTCTTGGGTGGTTGTCCACCCAGGCAAGAAGGATGCCTAAGGCATCGTCATACTTTCCGGCACGGCGTGCGTCAATTCCTGCTTCCACCGCATCCCATTCATCAGACTTTCTGCGTTTGGGTGCCGGGATGAACTGGTTTGCTTCCCGCTTCTTGCGCTCGATTCTTTCTTCCTGCTCTTTGGTTGCTCTCCGCGGAGCTTTTGTCTCGCGGATGATTTCGCGCTCGACAGGACGCTTTCCTGCACGCTCAACGCGGTCTTTGGTGTGTTCGCGTTTGACTGCGGCATTCTGCTCCTTGCGTTTTGCAACCCATGCCGGCGGCTCCTGCTTCTTGGACGAAAGCTCGCGGGCGCGGGCAAGACCGTTCTTTTCCACCGAGCTCTTCTCTCCGCGGCGGCGTTCCTTTGCCTCCTCTTCGTCAAGAGCGGCAAGCTCGGCGATGATTTCGAGCGGTTCGTCCATCTCGCGGACCAGATGGTCGATAGCAAGCACGCGGTTCATTCCGATGAAGTGCTCAGCCATCACTCTTCCAAGCGGGGAGAGTTCGAGTGCTGTGCCGTTCTTTCGAACCAGCTTGTGCTTCATCATTTCAGAAAGCGGGTCGTCTCCTTCGCCGACCATGGATGCACCGATTCCGGCGATGTCCTTCTCGTTTCCGCGGGCAACGACCGCGTTTGCCGCAAACTCTTCGGATGCCTCTTCGATTTCGTAAACCGGAGCGACCTCCTCCATTCTGCCTTTCAGGAGCTGAATTGCAACCTCTTCCTCGGTGAGTTTGGTTTCGCGGGAGTAGGATGCTCCTGGTTCTGCTAAGATTACCACCCGACCGATGTCATGGTAGTCCGGTCTTCCGGCTCTTCCCATCATCTGGTGGAACTCCTGCACCGAGAGCCAGTTGATTCCCATGGCAAGCGCATCGAAGATGACCTGACTTGCCGGGAAGTCCACACCGGCCGCAAGGGCAGCGGTCGTGACAACACAGGCGAGTTTTCCTTCCTCGAACTTCTTCTCCACCTGGCGGCGTTCCTGCGATGTCAGACCGGCATGGTACGGCGCAGCCATCGAGCCGATGGCTTCCGCAAGCGAGTGACAGCGGGTTCTCGCATTCGTGAAGACGATGGTCTGTCCCTTGTATCCTTTCGAGGAGACTTTGTTGAACTCCTCGAAGACGAGTTTTTTGATGTAGGGGACTTTTGCGTCCTTTTCGGTGAAGATTAAGTGACGCTCCAAAGCGACCGGACGCTCCGCATACGGAACAAGCGAGGCATGGAGCTTCTTGGCTAAGATGTGCGGAGAGCCGATGGTTGCGGACAGATAGAGGAACTGTGCCTTCGGGGCAACATACTTGAGGCGGGCAATTAATCCGTCCAGACGGTGACCGCGCTCGGGGTCTTCTAAAGTCTGGACTTCGTCGATTACGACGGTGCCGATGTTGTTCAGCTTCATGCCCTTTCTCAGCATGTTGTCCACACCTTCGTAGGTTCCCACAACAATTCCTCCGCCGGAACCGCGGTTGCCGACCGCTCTGGTCTCGGGGAGGTTCAGACGGGAAGTTCCCGTCATAATGGAGGTCTGGGTAATTCCCTTGTACTTCTCGGAGAAGCGGTCGTACTTCTGGTTCGCAAGAGCTACCAGCGGCACAAGGAAAAGCATTCTTCCCCGCTTTTCCAGATAGTTTTGAGACCTGCCATCTCACCGATGAAGGTCTTACCCGATGCGGTAGCGGCTACCACCAGCAGGTCTTTGCCGTACAAGAGTCCTGCCTCAACGGCGAGCTGCTGTGCCGGCATTAAGGTATCTACTCCGCAGACGTCGACAAACTCCCGCGGAAGCGGCAGGTTTTCGATGCGTTCGGTTGCCACCTGCTCGTGTGCTTCAAGGCAGTCGAACATCGTCTTTTTGGTGTCCAGGGATTCCGGCTGAAGGATTGCCAGCACCATGTCGAGGTCGCGATACTCCTCGAGGAGTTCTTCGATATGGAGCTGTGTGCGTTTTCCAAGACGCTTGATGTGTGCGAGTTCGCGGCGAAGTTCACGCTTTGCACAGTCGAGACAGACGAACTCCGTTCCGCAGCGGATTCTCGTCTGCTCATTCAGCGGCATAATTCTGTCGTCAAAAAGACAGGTGCGGCAGAGGGAGACCTTCTCCCACTTGATGTTCATGCCGCGAAGGAAGTCCTGAAACTCCGGAAGGGTTTCCGTGAGCATAACTGCACCATTTGCCCGAAGTACGGTTATGAACTCTTTTGTCGGTGTCTTTTGAACGTGCGACGTGCCCGGTCTTCTGACGAAGAATTCCGAGGGGCGCATGCCTTTGGAGGTCTGTTCCAGCTCGACCGTTCCGACATGTTTGATTTTGCCCGCTTTTTTGTCGTCGCAGAAGAATACTTTGTACCCTTTCTTGTAGGGCTGTACGATGGTTGCCACTTATTCCTTCACCAGCTCGTGAATGGTGTAGGAGAGTCCTGCGGTTTCCAGACGTTTGAGGAAGTCGGTGAACTCTTCGTCGACGATGAGAAGCAGACAGCGAAGACCATGGAATGCGGCTTCTATTACTCCTTCGCGTGCTCCGTAGAACATGTCCGGCATGAGGTCGGCTTTTTTGATGGCAAGGTATGCTTCAAGGCCTACTGCACCGACGATGTCAACGCTTTTTGCAAGGGACGCAAGGCGGGAGGAGTCAATAGTGGACGAGCCTCCGCGTTCAATACGCGGGACTTTTGCGACCTCGACTTTTCCTTCGGTGTGTTCGATGATTCCGGCAAGGCGGGCGACACCAACGTCGTCGCCTTCCTTTGCATCGTTTGCAACCATTCCCATAGCGGTCTGCGGTTTTTTGCCGGCATAGAGCCAGCCGTCTTTCATATAGACGCCGACAGAGTCTCCTTTTTTCAGGTCGGTGTCGGCAATGGCTGCCCAGGTGACCACCTGGTGGATGATGTCGCGGCGGACATGGCGGGCGTATGCTTCGAGAACTTCGGCGTTGTTTAATACCCACTCAACACCTTTGTGCGTGACGTAGTATCTTCCTCTTCCCTCAGCGCTGATGTATCCTTCTTCAGCAAGTACGCGGACATATTCAGAGATTGCCTGCGGGGTGACACCAAGTTTGTCTGCGATTTCCTGCTGGCGGATGGACGGCTGGTGCTCTGCAATCTCGACTAATACCTGGAAGCGGGTGGTTTCGCGTTTGCTTCTCAGGATGTTTGCTAATGGATCTTCGGGCATGGCTAATCCTTAATGTGTATATATTTGTCGTGAAGAGAGATAAAAAGAATGTTGGGTGGAAGGCGTGTTTCGAACACTTCTTTGGGTTATGCTTCTTTTTTCTTCGTCATCTGTCGATTCCGTTCGTTGACGAATTTGTGATTTTCCGGCATGTCGCGCACGGAAAACGGAGCGCAATTTGAGCTTGGATTTCTTATGTTTCGGGTGTGATTTTGTGTGATGTTTTGTGATTGTTAACGGCGTTTCTTGTGTTTTTTTGTAAGAGGTATTCCAATCCTATTTTTGGAGGATGTAATCCTGATGTTTTTCCTTTTTGATTTTTGTAAATGATTTGCTGTGGTTTTTTGCTGTTTTTACAGAAATTTTGAAAATGTGATTTTTGGGTTTTTATTCCTTATTTAGGAGGAATAAAATTCACATGAACGCAAAGAAAATTATGGGCGCAGTCCTTGTTGCTCTCCTTGCAGCAGCACTCTTCATCGGAGCAGGTGCAGCAGCAGATGAAGGAAAGGACTATGGAACTGTGTTCATCTACCAGAATAATGTTACTATCCCAACCGGGGTATGGACTCAGGTTGGTGGAACTGCAACCGTTACTGTTGTTGCAAATGACACTTCTGGATACAATGAAGTTATGCCAGGAGCAAACTTCGTTGCAGGAACTTACAAACTCGGTGCAGACACTGTTGATATTGTAAAACCAACCGCATCCTATGCATTAACTGCTGAGGTTAATGGAGTTTACTACATCGTCGAGAACGGTGGAAAAGTTTACCAGAAATCTAACCTTACCTTCAGCATCAAGTCATTAAACGAGAATGTTTCTATCTCTAAATGGTACATTACTTACCCAAGTGGAAATGGAGAAGTTGATGAGCCAGATGTAGACAATACTCTTGCAAAGATGAATGTAACCAAGGGAGCTTACAAGATTCAGGCACTCTTTGATTCTGCTGATTTCGTAAAGGGACTCCCAGATGGAATTAATCTTGACGAAAACTACTTTGCCTTCACTGTAGTTGGTGATGATGATGCAACTATCTCTGCATCTGTCGACACCGCATTCTCTGGTGAAGCAGTTACTTTCACTGTCGAAGGAACTCCAGGAAAATCCTACACAATTACATTTGTCGGATTTGAGGAAGTCAAAAAGAACCAGTTACAGACAGGTTGTATTACTACCACCGCCACTCCAAACACTATGACCTTTACAATTGGAAACAGTGGTAAGTTCACTTTCAATGCAATTGTAAACGACACCTTTGCAAAGCCAGAGGACAAGACAAAAGCAACTGCAGACTTAAATGCAAAGAACGGAATTGAAATCACCATCAAGATTTCTGCACCAGTTGTCACTGCAGCTGTTGACAAGACTTCCTACTTCATTGGTGACAACATCAAGATTTCCGGAACTTCCTCTGCAGATACTGACTACACCTTCAACATCACTGGAATTAACTTCAAGTCTACTAAACTCGAATATGCAGATGTAGATGAGAAGTATGACTTCGGCAAAGAGTGGTTCGCAGTTCTCTCCACCAAGGACGTTAAAGAACTTGGAGACGGCAAGAAATTAGATGTTGGTACTTACACCATCGAAAT
>JAGARL010000042.1 GCA_017622255.1 Methanocorpusculum sp. | reverse complement strand
GCGAAGATGCTTGCCCGAAACGGGAAGTTCCGCGAGGCAGAGGAGATTATGGAGAAAATCTGCAATGCCGAGCCGCGCGGTCCGGAACACTGGTTTACCCGTGCGGAGTTCCTTTCTGCCGCCGGAAAGCTGGAAGCTGCGTTGAACTGCTACCATGTGGTCCGCGAAATCTCGCCGGGACATTCGGTTTCCCACTTCAACGTCGGAAACATCTTATCCAAACTCGGGCGCTATGAGGAGGCGGTTGAGGCCTACAACAAGGCGCTCAAGTACGAACGGACGATGACCGGGGCAATGAACAACAAAGGTCTTGCCTTAAGCTGTCTGGGAGACCATAAGGAGGCATACGACTGTTTCCGCAGGGTCTTAATCGCCCAGCCGAACAATCCGGATGCAAACTTCAACAAGGGCTATGAGCTGATGCAGCTTGGAAGATATGAGGAAGCGGTATCTGCATTTGATGTGTGCCTCTCGGTTGCTGATGACCGGGATTTAATCGAGCGGGCACGGGAAAACAAACAGAAGGCGCTTTCGCTTTCCAAATAACACTTTTTTTCTTTGGCAGGATGTTCTCACGCGTTTTTCGCGGGATTTTCGCGTAGGAAAATCGCTCCTGCAAAGCTAAACGGAAACAGTATTCAAAAAAGAAAAAAGAAATTGAATGTTTAGTTGATGTTATCGATATTGTAACCTCTGCTGGTAAGCAGTTCCTTGACTCTGTCGCGGTGGTTGCCTTGGAGCTCAATAGAGTTCTCCTTTACTGTTCCTCCGCATGCAAGTCTTCCCTTGAGGAATTTGGATAAATCTTCCAGATCAATCTCATACGGGTCAAGACCGTCTACGACCGTTACTTCCTTGCCGTAGCGTCTCTTGCTGACTTTCACACTGATTCGCTGCTGCTCCTTTGCGACTTCTTCGCAGATACAGAGCTCTTTTGGTAAACCACATTTCGGGCAGATGCCGCTGTTCATTGCACTAAATACTTTGGACGCCTGCAGATAAATAGGTGTGGATAGAATGCCCGCTTTCAGCCGTGATAATTATAGAAATAATTCGTCAGCTTCTCCTCTTTCGATGCAGACTCCCGCTCCTCACGGCTGATGTCAGGAGTCTGCAGTGCCGGACAGAAGGAACAGAACGCATCATCTATCCCGTCCCAGGCATCCTTTACCGGACAGTAATAGACGCCTTCGTAGCGTTCCACACAGCCTCCTCCCGGAAACGGCATGCCGACCGGATGCGGGGGTTCGTTTTCGATAAATACTGCAAACGCCGCAATCAGATACTTCAGCGACCGAAGCCGGTCTCCTGCCGTTCCCTTTGAACACTCCCTCTTTGCCGCGGCCGCGAACTTGTGAAGCGCGGGAGATACCTTCATCTTCGCGTGCACCGGAGAGAGGCTTTTGGTCATCAGGCGGTTGTATCCGTCGGTAATCTGAATCCGGGCAAAGCGGGCAAGCTCTCCCCGGTATTCGGCGGGCAGGTCTTTTATCTTTGCATCATAGTGAATCATCATCAGATTCAGATCATCCGGTGTAAACCGTCCTGCCTCCTCCTTCAGGAACGCAAGCAGGTCGCCTTTCTTCCGCCTGCGGGACAGACGATGCCAGTCAACCTGATGGTTCTTCTCGAAACGATTCCAGAATCTCATGATAGCGTATCTAGAGATACGCTGATATCAGATATTAGCCCTTCGACAAACAACATTGATACATACCAAACGCAAATAGTAATCTACGTATAGGATATGACAGCAGAACTTCTCGTAACCGTTGGAATGGCATTCCTCTGGGCACTCTGGATAATGATTCCGGCCTACATTCCAAACCCGGCGGCGGCATTGGTCGGCGGCGGCACACCTATTGATTTTGGAAAATGTGCAAAGGACGGACGCCGGCTCTTCGGTGACGGCAAAACCTGGCGCGGACTGATTGGCGGAATCATCATCGGCATCATCTTCGGTGCAGCCCAGATGTTTCTTGCCGCATACTTCCACTGGGACTTTCTTCCGCAGCACACCTGGGTTACTGTCATATCCCTTGCGACCGGCGCGCTTTTAGGCGACCTCATCAAGAGTTACTTCAAACGCCGCCTTGGAAAAGACCGCGGGGCAAAATGGCCGCTTGCGGATATGTATGATATGGTTATAGGCTCGCTTCTCCTGATGGTAATTGCTCTCGCACTTACCGGAGGAATGAGCTGGTTTGCCCAGTTCGGTGATGCCTTCTTCGGCATTCTGGTGCTCGCTGCTATTCTTATCATATCCCCGGTACTGCATCGCGGAGCGAATATCATTGGCTACATGCTTGGATTAAAGGACAGACCATGGTAAACAGAATCTTAGAGTTATTAATTCAGTACAAGGCAGTTGAATTCGGCGACTTTACGCTCGCATCCGGCGCAAAGAGCAAGTACTACATCGATGTAAAGACTGCAATCATGCAGCCGGAGCTCTTATCCGAGATTGCCGCAGAGGTTGCCGCAAAGTATGACTTTGATGTGGTGGCAGGCGTTGCAGTCGGCGGCGTTCCGCTCGCAACCGCAGTCTCTCTTGCCGCAAAGAAGCCGTGCGCCATTATCCGCGCGCAGGCAAAGGATCACGGCAAGGCACAGATGGTCATCGGCAGTGTCAAGGGCAAGCGCGTGCTCTTAATCGAGGATGTGACAACGTCGGGCGGTTCCTCCAAATATGGTGTTGACGAGCTGAAAAAGGAAGGCGCTCTTATAGAAACGGTCGTAACTGTTGTTGACCGCGAAGGCGGGGCAGCAGATCTCCTTGGAAAAGAGGGCGTGACTCTTTGTCCGCTTGTTCGGGCATCCGAACTCCTCAACTAATCTTTTTTGAGATATTATTATCTCGTTTCATGTCCTATCATATAGGACTATGCACAAGGAAGAGTTACTAGAGCTTCATCAGATATTTTTCGATATCAAGGAATACTACGAAGCATTAAACGCCGACCTGAAATTCCCGGAATACACGGCATTAAAAATCACCCCGGACCAGGTCAACAGAAGCAAGCTTGAGCACAAGTATGCAATCTTTGTCTTAGGCTCCGAGATTGCCGCAGCAATGAAGGAAATCGAGACCATCTCCTCCCGCGGTATCCCGGCACGTATGCGCGACCTCGCCGAGCGTACGTTAAAAGAGATGGAATCTGAGCATAAAAACTAAAATTTGTATATCTGGGGATTTCCCCGTCTTTTTTTATATTCTGTGTATTTTCATGACCGGAGTAAATCCAGTC
>JAGARL010000316.1 GCA_017622255.1 Methanocorpusculum sp. | reverse complement strand
CCCTCGACTCTGACCGCCTTTCCCTGCATGTTGAGGTTGACATTCTTGATTCTCATCGGCTTTGCGCCTGCTTCATACTCGGGAAGGAGCTTGATGTACTGTCCGCCGAGACTGTAACTGCTTACAGCCGGGATGATTAAGAGACACAAACAAAGCGGCAGTCCCCAGTAGATGTAGCTGAAGTCGTTGGTTAAGAAGAACGACCAGATAAACAGCAGAACAAAGAAGACAAATACGATGATTACCGCAGGAGATACATGGATTTTCACGCCTTTGATTTTCATAATTCTCTTAATCTATCAAATGATTCCGATTATATAAATAGTTACTTCTTTTTTACGTACCGATGGAGCATTACGCCATCCGCATCGATTCTCTCTCCGCCGTTTAGGTACAGCTCGAAGCCTAAGTGATACACAATTAAATCGCATCCGACCCGCTTTGCAAGAGCAATCAGCGCCGGCACGATTTCCACCCCGGGACGGATGGCGTAGATTACATCCGCATTTTCATAGAGCGAAAAGTCCGGCTCGACACAGTCGTCCACGACCGCCGGCACATCGGTGTCATAGGTGTGCACATCCGTGCAGAGCACCGGGATATCTGCCTCCAGCAGAATCTTTGCGGCAACCGTTTTTCCGCCGAATCCGACCTCCACCGCAGAAGAATAGTGGTCTCTGATATAATTTCCAACAGCAGTTTCGATATGGTACATCATGCAAACTCGTTAAGGTACATTTATGTCCCTTTGCAGAGAAAATATCTATCGATTATGGGGGTACATATTTTCTGGGACTCGCGTGTCCCAATCGGACTCTCGCGTCCGGTCACCGAAGAACTTTCCGCCGTCCTTGGAGCACCGGTTTCCCGGATAGACAACGGCATCTTCCCCCTCGAAGGATACGACCCCGCACGGTGTCAGTACGATGCGGTAAAAATCTTAACCAAACTCGATATGTTCC
This sequence comes from Methanocorpusculum sp., assembly GCA_017622255.1. Lineage (GTDB taxonomy): Archaea > Halobacteriota > Methanomicrobia > Methanomicrobiales > Methanocorpusculaceae > Methanocorpusculum. The sequence goes on along the minus strand of JAGARL010000316.1, from coordinate 4,969 downwards.
GCAGACGGCGTCCTGACCTCTTCAAACCGCAGGACATGGATGCGGACTTCTTCAACCGCTACAACCATATTTATGAAAAAGTCCTGCTGATAACACCAGGCGACCTGTTTGCCCCAAAGACCAGTTTCGTCTATGGTCTGGCGCACCTAAAGCTCGGCGTTGCGGTCGTTTCCACCTACCGCCTGACAAACGAATTCTACGGAAGACACCCCGACGACAACGCCTTAATCAACCGGATGGTCACCGAAGGCGCTCATGAAATCGGCCACCTCTACGGCCTCGAGCACTGCGAGAATCCCGCCTGCATCATGTACTGCCCGAACAACTTAGATGACCTCGACCGCAAACGCAAATACTTCTGCGGAAAATGCCGGCTCACGCTTGAGTCCCGCATCAGAGGAGGGTTTGAGTATTGATTCCCTGGGTTACGGTCTGGGGATACTCCGCTGACATCAGCATCCGCGGGCAGACGCTGTTTGTCCGGGAAAAGGGTATGCGGGAGGCGGCGCGCTATCCGCTCGATACGGTCTCGCATCTCCTGATTGCCGGGGACAATATTCTGCACACGGCTGTTATCTCGCAGTGCGCCAAACGCGACATCCCGATTTCTTTCTTCGATATCCACGGAAAGCCGGAAGGCGCGCTCTTCTGCAGAGAGCCGCACCTTTCTGCGGCGCAGGATGCTGTCCCGAAGCATGCCTTCGCCCTCGCGGCGGCAGAGGCGGCGGCGGACTCCCGCATGCGGTTTCTGCATGAGCTTGCGGAGTCTCACGAGGCACTGTTCTATCAGGGCGAGTTTGACATCCTCATCCATGCGCGCTCGGAGTTCGAGTATCTGATTACCCTGCCGGAGCTGTCCCGCGGCTATGCGCTGACGAAGAACATGTATTATGAGATTCTCTCGCGTGTTGTCCCAAAGAGCCTCGGCTACGTCCGCCGCGTGGAAGGCGCCGCCCCCGACCCGGTAAATGTCCTCTTCTCGCGGGGATATGCGGTTCTCTATGCGACGGTTTCTGCCGCCTGTGCCGGCGCCGGCCTTGACCTGAACAAAGGCGCGCTCTACGACAAACCGGGAGCCTGCGTCCTTGAGATTATGGAGCCTGCTTTAGTCCCGCTGGTGGACAAAGCCGTCATCAAAACCGCATCATCCGGACTTCTCAACGCCTTTACCCGCTCCGCCTCGCGCTGCATCATCCCGGAAGAGGCAGCCGCATTCTTCGCAGACGAACTCTCGCACTCGCTTGACCGCAAAATCATCGAGGAAAACGTCTGTGCCTATGCAAATGCCGTAGAGGAAGGGTGCGTTGTTTCCTATCACTATCCTGCTTAAGCATACGGTACTTTTTTTCTCTGGCTTCGGATATCTTTTATCCAAATACCCCCACACACAAGACATAACTATTCCCCAAACCCATTCATACACATACTCAATATAGGATATCATCATGTTACTTATCGCTCTCGCCGGAAAGCCGAACTGCGGCAAATCGACGTTCTTCAAATCATTAACCCTCGCAAATGTAGAGATTGCAAACTACCCCTTCACCACTATCGACGCGAACAAAGGTGTCGCCTACGTGCGCTCGGCATGCCCCTGCAAAGAGTTAGGCGTTGCAGACACCTGCACCCAGTGCGTGGACGGCGTCCGCTTCACTCCGGTTGAACTCTTAGACGTCGCAGGACTTGTCCCGGACGCACACTTAGGCCGCGGACTTGGAAACCAGTTCTTAGACAATCTCCGCGAGGCTGACGCCATCATCCAGGTCGTCGACGCATCCGGAAGCACCGACGCCGAAGGAAACCCGGTTGACATCGGCACCAGAAACCCGAAGGAAGATGTCGAATTCCTCAGATACGAATTCGCCATGTGGATGGCAGGCATCATCCAGAAACACCTCCCGCGCTTAGTCCGCCAGGCACAGAACAGAGAACCGGTCTTAATCGACCTCCTCGGCGGAGCACTCGCCGGCCTTCGCATCAGCCCGGTTGAAATCCGCGAAGCCGTCGACGAATGCGGCATCAACCTCGCAAAAGCAACCGAAGAGGAAATCGCCGAACTTGCCGCAGTGCTCCTTCGCGTCTCCAAACCGATGATTATCGCCGCAAACAAAGCAGACCAGGCATCCGAGGAAAACCTCGCCGCCCTCAAAGAGATGGGCGCAGTCCCGACAATCGCCGCGGGAGAACTTGCCTTAAAGTCCGCCGCATCAGGAAAACTCCTGCACTACCTCCCGGGTGATGCCTCCTTTGCTCCGGTCGAAGGCGCAAAACTCTCCGCCCCGCAGGTAAAGGCGCTTACCATGATTGCCGAGAACATGAAAAAGCTCGGCAGCACCGGCGTCCAGGACACCTTAAACAAAGTCGTCTTTGAAGAACTCGGCATGATTATCGTCTACCCGGTCGAGGACGAAGGAAAATACTGCAACGCAAAAGGCGTCGTCCTTCCCGATGCACTCCTGCTCCCGAAGGGAACCACCCCGCGTGACTTAGCCTTCCGCATCCACACCGACATTGGAAACGGCTTCCTCTATGCAGTCGATGCCAAGAGCAAGATGCGGATTAAAGACTCCGCGGAACTCAAACACGGCGATGTCATCAAGATTGTCAGCACCGCCAAGTAAAATTATATTAGGAAATAAAACGTAAGTATAGAATATCTATGGGAAGCGAGGTCTATCAGGCTCAGGTCATCAAGGCGTTCTTCGATACCATTACGGGTACTGACAGGAATCTCACCAGAATATATCTGTGTGTCATCTCGCTTGCCAAACTCAGAAACGAATCCCCGGAAACGATGCGCACCTTGGTCGAACAGCTTCGGGCAAGCAAAGCAAAGCGCGAGTTATCGGTCGATATCTTAGATTATGTTGCAGAAGCCGCAAACTCTCTTGATTCCCGTGCGGCATTTTCCGCCTTCGGCATCGCCGAATCCACAAACGCGGACGATTTCCTCGGCGTTTCCCTGGATTCTCTCTAATCATTTTTGAGTAGTCGCAACTCAGGCGCAACCATACATTAATTATCTTATAATCAGAAACATTTTAGCGCATGAGTTTCTTTGAGGCTATCAACGACGCTATCGCAAGCGTCAACTCAGTTGTCAACACCTATGCATGGTATCTTGCATTCGTGTTCCTGATTGGTTTAGGTCTCTACTTTACCATCAGAACCAAAGGTGTTCAGCTGAACAGACTTGGTGAGGCATGCAGAGTTGCCTTCACCGGTATTAAAGAAAAGAAAGGAAAGCAGACCATCTCTTCCTTCCAGGCATTCTGTACCAGTATGGGTGCAAGAATTGGTGTCGGTAACATCGCTGGTGTCGCCGCAGCAGTTGTTATGGGAGGTCCGGGAGCTGTCTTCTGGATGTGGATTTTTGCCTGCATTGGTGCAGCAACCAGTTTCATCGAGTGTACTGTCGGTCAGATCTTCAAGGAGAAGAAGGGCGACGGTTACTTCCACGGCGGTCCGGCATACTATGTCAAGAACGGTCTTGGAAAGCCGAAGTTTGCAATCTTCATGGCACTCCTTGTCATCGTCACCTACGGTCTGATGTTCGTCGGTGTTCAGGCAAACCAGGCATCCAACGCACTCCAGACCGCATTCGGTTCTGAGTTTGCAATCGTCTTCGCTGTCATCCTGACTGTCCTTGCCGCACTTATTGTCTTCGGCGGTATCAAGAGAGTCGCAAGCGTTTCCACCTGGCTTGTCCCGACTATGGCTATCCTCTGGATGCTTCTCGCACTTGCAGTCATCTTAGTCAACTTCACCCAGGTCCCGGCTGTTATCGAGACCATCTTCTCCTACGCATTCGGCGTTCAGCAGTTTGTCGGCGGAGGTATGGGTATGATGATTCTCTGGGGTCTGAAGCGCGGTGTCTTCTCCAACGAAGCAGGTATCGGTTCTATCCCGAACGTTTCCTCTTCCGCAGATGTTAAGCACCCGGTCAAGCAGGGTCTGATGCAGTCTGTCGGTGTTTTAATCGACACGATTGTTGTCTGTTCCGCAACCGCATTTGTTATCATCATCTACACCAACCAGGCATATCCGGGATACAACTTCGCAGAGCTTGGCTTAGCCGGAACCTTAAACGGTGTCCCGCTTGTCGCAGAGGCACTTGAGGCAACTATGCTCGGCGCAGCAGCACCGTATGTCCTGTCCGTCTTCATGCTGGTTTTCGCATTCAGCAGTTTAATCAGCTACTACTCGATGAGTGAGACCAACTTAAAGTTCATCACCGAGAAGAAGGGTGCAGTTGTTGTCTTACGTATTGTCATCGTCGCTATGGTCTTCTTCGCATCCATGATGTCCATGGGTCTCGCATGGGACTTAGCAGATACCTTCCAGGCATTCATGGGTATCTTCAACACCGCAATCATTCTCTTCCTTGGTAAGTACGCATTTGCCGCACTCAAGGACTACTTCGACCAGAGAGGAGAAGGTGTCGAAGAGCCGGTCTTTGACCCGTCCTGTCTCCCGGACCAGAAGGGTGTTACCTGCTGGCCTGCAAAGGACGACAAGCAGTAAGACCTGTTCCGTGATGAGTTCGGTTCTCTGGAACCGAGTTCTTCACTCAAATATTTTTTCACCCGTCTTTTTTCCTCAGTATTTATTCTTCAATCAGTAACCTGATGAGATATTCCTCGAGTACGAGGCACACACAGAGCAGGTAATACAGTGCCCGACGGATAAGAGGATGGGAGAGGATATCTCCAATCTTATTCCGCAGTTCCGCCGAGCGCCGCAACAGTATCTGCCCAGGTCTCGACTGCGGCAAGGGTTGCGTCCTCTTCGAATCCGTTGATGAGCATGTACTCCCGGGTAATGGTGACGGTGAAGGTGTCGTCGCCCAGAGAGCAGGAAAACTTGGCGCTCCAGGTGTCCTCGGTGGAATCTCTGGATGCTCCGCCGTGGTTTTCGCCGTTTGCGGCTTCGGAGGCGACCGCTCCTTCGAGGAAGGTTGTCATGTTCT
>JAGARL010000041.1 GCA_017622255.1 Methanocorpusculum sp. | reverse complement strand
GTCCCCGCAGGAACATACACAAAAGTCCACTCCGAAGCGGAGTGCAGAAAGGGAGATTTAACCATGAAGAATACCATCACTTTTGAAGAACAGCAGCTTATGAGCCTGTATAACAGCACCGGCACCCGTGAGGGACTGATTGCATCGCTGACCGAAATGCGCGGCTATTTGGACGCGGATGAAACTGAACTGATGGAACTGACTGACAGCGCCATTGCAAAACTCCGCACCATGACCGATGCGGATTATGATGCGCTGGAGCTGTTCCCGGACTTTGAACAGGAGGACACAGATGCCGACTAAATTACAGCTATATGCACAGATGGCAGACCACACGGCGGGACAGATCACCGGCTCCTATCGGGAGTGGACGGCTTTTCTGGAAACCGCCGCGCGGCTGTACAAGTACCCCTATCATGAGCAGCTTATGATCTTCGCCCAGCGTCCCGATGCAACAGCCTGCGCTCCTTATGACCTCTGGAACAGCAAGCCGCTGAACCGATATGTCCGGCGCGGCTCTCGTGGTATCGCATTGATTGACACGGACGGAGACACCCCAAAACTGAAATATGTATTCGATGTATCCGACACAGGCGGCGGCGAGAACTCTCGCCGCCCTTTTCTTTGGGAATACCGGCAGGAACATGAGGATATTGTAACGGCTGCGTTAGAGCGTCGTTTTGAGGTTTCCGGTGCAAAGGGTCTTGCCGATCAGCTGGAGGGGATTTCTACCCGGCTTATCAATGAATACTGGCTTGACCATGAGCGTGACATTTTCGACATCATTGCAGATTCTTCTCTTGAAGAGTATGATAATGATAACGTCCGGGTAGCTTTCCGCAATGCAGCGGTGGTGAGTACCACCTATACACTGATGGTACGATGCGGAATGGAGCCGGGGGAATACTTCATCCATGAGGATTTTCTGGATGTTTTCGATTTTAATACCCCAAAGACAGTTGCCGCGCTGGGCAGTGCGATCAGCCAGTCCAGTGAGACGGTGCTGCGGCAAATTGAAGTCACCATCAAAAATTATGAGCGCGAGAAGATCGCGGAAAGGAGCGAAAGCTATGAGCGAGATGACCTACACGAAGAACGGGGATTATCTGATTCCCGAACTGAGCCTGTCCGAGACGACCGAGAAGCCGCTGGGCAAGTACGGGAGGATGCGGAAGAATTATCTGAAGGAGCATCGCCCGGTGCTGTGGAACAGCCTGCTGCTGTCCGAGAATCTGTACCCTCATCTGCGGGAGATCGACGAGACAGCGAACAGCCGACTGGAGTTGATGATGCCCGAACTGATGACGGCGGCGGGCGTGACGGAGGAACTGAAAGCGACCGATCCGATGAAGTGGGTGGGGCTGATGAACAACTGCAAAGCGCAGGCAGAGGAAATCATCCTCGCGGAGCTGGTGTTCAGCTAAACCTGTTCGATACCCCAACACGGGGCGAACAGCTCAGTTTCTTCCCCACGGAAGCAGAACAAATACAGATGATCCGGGAAGCGGAGAGTGTATCTTATGATGCACCCTTCGCTTTTTCCTTTACACAGGAAGAAATCGACCACATCCTCCGTATCGGCAGTAATGCAGACCATCACCGTATGAAGATTGCCGCCGAGTTTTCCAAAGGAAAATCCACGGAGGAAAACGCTGCGTATCTTGCCGAACTGTTCTACGGCGGCAACGGAATCAAGATTGGCACAAAATCCATCAGCGCATGGTATGCCGAGGACGGTATCCATTTGGGAAACGGAAACACCGTCCGGTACTCCAAGACCGCACAAATTATCTCATGGCAGGATGCCGCCATCCGCATCGGTGAGTTGCTGGACAGCGGACAGTTCGCTTCCAATGTAGAGCTTGCAGAAGCCCCGGGATACGAGCGGAAGCGGATTGCGGAAACTCTGTGGTCTTTCCCCGGAGATCTCAGTGAGAACGCCCATGAACAGGGCTATCTATCTACATTCTCGGATTACCGCATGGGCGGCTTTTCCGATGCCACCGCCAGACTTGCGGAGTCCTTGCGGGAACCGGCATCTCGGAAAAAACTTTCCGACGAATTTGCCGCTTTCTATGCGGCATATACGGAAGATCGAACCCTGCTGCACTTCCACTACCATAATCCTCAGACGCTCTGGAATGAACTGAAAGAGCTGTCATTGCCGCGCAGGGAGTATGTAACCGACATGGCAGAAATCCCGGCAGTCAATGTATTTATCACCGAGGACGAAATCAATGAAGCCATATCCGGCGGAAGCAACTTTGAAGGAAGTACAGGGCGCATTTATGACTATTTCCACGAAAATCAT
>JAGARL010000315.1 GCA_017622255.1 Methanocorpusculum sp. | reverse complement strand
CCGTCGGCATTTCTGCTGACGACAACCGATGCCGAGACAGGAGATGCCCGCTACTTTACCAAAGAGGATATGAGAGCCAATGACTACCGGGTGCTCATGGCCGGATGCGCTATCCCTGCGCTTTGCCGTCCGGTAGAACTCTACGGCAGAAAGTACTATGACGGCGGTGTTGCAGACCCGATTCCTTTGCAGAAGGCATTCGACGACGGATGCGAGAAAGTTGTGGTGATTCTGGAAAATCCGCGAACCTTTATCCGCCAGCCGCAGGGGCTGAAACCAGCCTATCATTTCCTGCTTCGCAAGTATCCCAAGATTCGGGAAATGATTGACAACCGCCACCTTCGATACCGCGAGACCTTGAAATGGGTGTATGAGATGGAGAAGGCGGGAAAAATATTCATCTTCGCACCGCCTGAAGGAAGCGGAGTTTCAACCAGCACAAAAGAGGTTTCGCTTCTGCAAAAGCTCTATGAGGCAGGGATCGCGGATTATGATGCTCAGCGCGAGGCGATGCTCGCTTATCTGGAGGAATAATTATGGGAAAAAACGAACTGTGTCACAAATGCAAAGACAAATACGATAAAGACTGTAAAGACAGAAAGACCGCAAAGTGCGGACTGAAAGCCGCAAAGAAGGAAGCAAAGCGTCTCCGCGAAGAAGCAGAGATGATGCAGGTCTTAAAGAACTGCCAGAACTCGATGTGCCAGGTGTTTGCCGAGCAGACTGCTGTCCTGCAGCTTGCAGACGAGGACTTTATGGAGAAGTTTGCCGAGTCTCCGGAATACGCCGAGGCGCTTGCGGCGTTTAAAAAGCGGTTTGATGCGGAGCATGGAAGGGAATAAATCCCTTACGCCGCAGTAATCAGATAGGACGCAGTCGTCTTCGAGAGAAGTTTTCCATCCGGACTTCCCTCATGAACCTCTGCCTCCGCAAAAATTACCCGGCGTCCTTTCCGGATAAGTTTTGCAGTGGCATACATATCCCCTTCTTTTATGCCGCGGATAAACTCCGTGGTCTCAGTGATGGTAGTCGTCCCTTCATTTTCCGTCAGTTCCGCAAGAACAGCCAGGGCAATAGCCTCATCTGCCAGAATCACATAAAATCCGCCCTGCAGAAATCCCGAACCGTTGTGAATATGCTCATCAACATGCATTTTCAAAACTGCGGATTCATTGCCCCAGGAAATCGGTTCAATGCCTAAAGTCATGAAGGTCGGGTTTGCCTTTGCGCCAATCTTTGCAATATTCTCTGCGTAAGGATGCATGATATGTATTAGCATAGCATAGGTGAAAAAGCTGGCGGAATCTACTTCGCTGTTTGCAGGAGAGGAGGACTGTCGATATGTGCAGGAACGTTTTTTTCCTGCGCGAAAGCCAAATAAAAAAAGTTAGTAGTTTCTGGAGATGAAGAAGTCCACCATTTCCAGAATAAGGTTCTTGGATTCGCTGTCCGGGATAACCGCAAGACCGTTTTTGGCATCGGCGATGAGTTTCTCGGACTTCGCACGAACTGCCGGGAGAACGCCGGAATCCTCAAGAAGGGCGATAGCTTCAGCAATCTCTTCGGCGGATAAATCTGCCTTGTGGTACTTGGATAAATCAACACCCATCTCGCGGGCAGTGATTGCGACAATGGTCTGCTTGTTTTCCCGGAGGTCGGATGCCTGATTCTTTCCGGAAACATCAGAAGGAGTCAGCAGGTCAATGATATCATCCTGAATCTGGAAGGCGATACCGGTGTTTAAACCAAGCGTGTACATCGCGCCAATCTGGCGGCCATCTCCGCCGGCAAGAGCGGCACCGATTCCTGCTGCCGCCGCATAGAGAACACCGGTCTTCTTTCTG
>JAGARL010000314.1 GCA_017622255.1 Methanocorpusculum sp. | reverse complement strand
GTTCTAAAACAATGCATTCACGAAATGCCTCGATTGGAATGCTTGCCGCGGAGTCGAAGTATTCCAGAACCAGCTCCCACGGCATCAGGTATGCTTCATTTTTCTGTCCGCCCCGAAACTCTGCCGCCAGAAAGCCCCGGCGTCCTGTGTAGCTGATGAATCCGGAGATGTTGTCAATCTGGTGAACTCCATCCTTATCCTTGTGGAAATTACTCGAAAAAGACAGCCGCTTTCCTTTCAGCGACTTGCATTCAATCGCCAGATAATATCCGGGTTCCTTTGAATCCACGATGATATCCACGTACTGCGTGTTAAACGTGGATTGCTTTAGGCGGTAGGCAAATCCGCGTTTCCGGTTCTCGGTAAAGAACCGGTTCATGCACTGCACCATCTCCCGCTCAAAGCTGTTATTCATTGAATATATATTGGGCGCGGTATGAGAAGAAGCAAACGGTTTTTGAAAGAACAGCAGGCCAACCTTCATAAATATCCTCAACTAATATCTAACATACGATAATGCCTGAATACACCAGTATCAAAGAGGACGTCCTCAAAAAACTCGACTCACATATCGCAGAGATTCGGGAGCGGTTTGGTATTGATACGCTTGCGGTGTTCGGGTCTGTCTCGCGTGGAGAAGACACGGAAAACAGTGATATTGATATTCTATACTCCTATCAGGAAGGGACAGAATATGGAATGTTTCATACCGTAAACCTCATCGACTATCTGGAAAACCTTTTTGGACGGAAGGTGGATTTGATGCCGATAAAATACCTGAAGCCGTCTATCAGACCGTATATTGAACAGGACATTATTTTCATCCGGAATGAGGTTTTGGCATGAGCAGAAAAGATCCGCTTGTCTTTGTTCGCGATATGATTTACCAGATTGAAATTATCCGGGAGGAACTTCCCGGGATTTCAAAGGATGAGTTTCTTTCCCGGCCGTTTTACCAGAATGCCTTAATCCGTTCTCTGGAAATTATCGGTGAAGCGGCAAAAGGGGTAAACGAAGAGTTTAGATTAGCGCACTCCGGAATTCCCTGGCGGCAGATTACCGGCATGCGGGATAAGCTGGCACATGGGTATGCTACAGTGGATTTAGAGGAGACATGGAATACCTTAATCCACGACATCCCTCCATTGTATGAGATGCTGATGCAGCTTATCAACTGACACTTTTTTGCGATTAACTTTTTTATCTCTTTTCCCCACCTCCGCTACCATTAAGGTACTGTAGAACTAATACATACCCTGCAAATATCAAAGGAACAAATCATGGAAGAATATACTATAATTCAGGCACAGGCTCTCTCTGACGCAGTCTTTGAGATGTGGATTCATGCACCGCAGGTTGCAAGAAACGCAAAAGCCGGACAGTTCTGTATTATTCACCCGGACGGGGCAGGAGAACGTGTTCCTTTGACCATCTCGGGAACTGAAGGCGACAACATCAGAATCGCCTTTATGGCCATTGGAACCACCACCAAACTCCTTTCCACCTTAAAAGCAGGCGATGTTCTGCGCGATGTCGTAGGCCCTCTCGGATGTCCGAGCGAAATCGCCGAAGGAAACGAGACTGTGGTCATCGTCGGCGGAGGAGTCGGTGTTGCCTGTACACCGATTCTTGCCGAGGCAGCAAAGAAGGCCGGAAACTATGTTATCGGCATCATCGGCGCCAGAACCAAGGACCTCTTAATCTTCGAAGACGACATGAAGGAACTCTGTGACGAGCTCTACGTCACCACCGATGACGGTTCCTACGGAATAAAGGGCTTTGCCAGCGGACCGTTAAAAGACCTCTGCGAAAGCGGCAGAAAGATTGACAAAGTCTGGATTATCGGCCCCGGCATGATGATGAAGGTAACAAGCGAGGTTACCCGCCCATACAATATCAAGACCTTCGTCTCCTTAAACCCGGTCATGGTCGACGGAACCGGCATGTGCGGCTCCTGCCGTGTTACTGTCGGCGGCGAAATGAAGTTCGCCTGCGTTGACGGACCGGAGTTCGATGCTCACATCGTCGACTGGGACGACTTAATGGCAAGACAGCGGATGTACATGGCCGAGGAAAAACAGTCCCTCGAATATCACGAAGAACACCACGAATGCAGATGCCGGAAGGTGAACTAAATGGACAGAACAGCAGAAGAGAGAATCCGCGACTTCAGTGAAGTCGACCTCGGATTTACCGCAGAAGAAGCAGTCGCAGAAGCACAGCGCTGTATCCAGTGCAAAAAACCAAAGTGTGTTGAAGGATGCCCGGTTGGAATTGATATTCCGGCATTCGTCAAAGCAATCGCCGAAGAGGACTTCAAGAAGGCTGTTACTATCATCAAGAAGGACAACATGCTCCCTGCAATCTGCGGCCGTGTCTGTCCGCAGGAAACCCAGTGTCAGGGTGTCTGTATCTTAGGCAAGAAAGGACAGCCGATCTCTATCGGTCACTTAGAGCGCTTCGTTGCAGACGTCGAGGAAAAACGCGAGTGCCCGATTCCGGCTGAACCGTCCGGAAAGAAGGTCGCTGTCGTCGGCTCCGGCCCTGCCGGTCTTTCCGCAGCCGCAGAGCTTGCCCGTCTCGGACACGCAGTCACCGTCTTTGAATCCCTCCACGAAGCAGGAGGCGTTCTCATGTACGGTATCCCGGCATTCCGTCTTCCAAAAGACATTGTCCAGGCAGAGATTGATGCAGTCAAGCGCCTCGGTGTCGAGATTAAGACCAACCACGTTGTCGGCCGCTCTGTTCCGGTCGAAGAACTCCTCTCCTACGATGCCGTGTTCCTTGGAACCGGTGCAGGCCTTCCGTACTTCATGGGAATCGAAGGCGAGAACCTCCCCGGCATCTACTCCGCAAACGAGTTCTTAACCCGTGTCAACTTAATGGG
>JAGARL010000313.1 GCA_017622255.1 Methanocorpusculum sp. | reverse complement strand
CCTGATAATTGCCGAAAAGAACATCGTTGCAGAACGCATCGCCGCATTCTTATCCGGCCCTGGAAAAGTGCAGGCAAAGCGTGACGGCAACGTTGTTCAGTACTTCGTCAATGACTGTGTGGTAATGGGTCTTCGCGGCCACGTGGTCGAGGTCGACTTCGTGGAAGGCTATAAAAACTGGAGAAGCGAAGAACACCCTCCGCGCTCCTTAATCACTGCCGGAATCGAGAAGAAGCCGACCGAGAAAAAACTCGTCTCCATGATGCAGCGGGAAGCCCGCAAAGCGACCAGGGTCACCATCGCGACGGACTTTGATACCGAAGGAGAACTCATTGGAAAGGAAGCCTTTGAGCTCATCCGTGCGGTAAACAAGACCGTCCCGATTTATCGTGCCCGGTTCTCGGCAATCACCAAAGAGGAAATCCTCGCCGCAATCCGTGATGCCCAGAGCCTGGACATGAACTTAGCGGCAGCCGGCGAGTCCCGCCAGATTATTGATTTAGTATGGGGAGCCTCGATTACCCGTTTCCTCACCATTGCTGCACACCGCGGAGCCGAGGGCATTCTCTCCGTCGGCCGTGTGCAGAGTCCAACGCTTTCTATGATTGTGGACCGGGAAAAGGAGATTGAGGCGTTCGTTCCGGAGAAATACTGGATGCTTTCCCTTTCCGCAAAGAAAGGAAAAGATGTCATCGAAGCACGCCATGTTCACGGCAGATTCACCGACAAGGCAGAAGCAGAAGCCGCTTACAACGCAACCCGCGCTCCGCTGACTGTCACCGACATCACCACGGGACACAAAACCGACAAAGCGCCGACACCGCTGGATACCACCGCCTTAATTGTCGGCGCCGGACGGCTCGGCATCTCTGCGGCATCTGCCATGAGCAGAGCCGAAGAGCTCTACATGCGGGGATTTATCTCCTATCCGAGAACCGACAACACCACGTATCCGAAGAGCTTAAACATCTCCGAACAGCTCAACATCTTCTCCCGCGGCATCTTCAGAAATGAGGTTGCATTCGTAAAAGAGAACCTGCGTGCCGCCCCTACCCGCGGCCGCAAAGAAACCACCGACCACCCGCCAATCTATCCAACAGGCCAGGCAACACCGGAGGACATCCCCGACACCGTTACCTGGAAACTCTATGAGTTCGTGGTCCGCAGATTCTTTGCAACCGTCTGCCGTGATGCCGAGTGGGAGACCATGAAGGTCAACCTTGCAGCAGACCGCGAGCCGTATACGGCAACCGGCGGACGGCTTCTCGTCCCCGGATGGAGAGGCGTTTATCCATACAGCAAAGCCGAGGAGAACATCCTCCCGGTCTTTACCAAAGGCGAAACCCTGACGCTGATTGACAAGGACATGGCAGAAAAGGAGACCAATCCGCCGGCACGCTACACGCAGAGCCGTCTCATCCAGAGAATGGAAGAGTTAGGTCTTGGAACCAAATCCACCCGTCATGAAGTCATCAGCAAACTCGCCGGCAGAAAGTACATCGAAGGCAACCCCATGAAGCCGACGGTCATCGGCCGCGCGGTTATCGAATCGCTCCAGCAGTATGCGGAAACGATTACACAGCCGACCATGACCAAGACGCTGGAAGAGTCCATGAGCGAGATTGCCGCCGGAAAGAAGACCATGGCATCTGTTCTGGAGGAATCCAAAGAGATGCTCTCTGCCATCTTCGATGAACTCGAGAAGAATGAAGAGGGCATCGGAACAGAGATTATGAACCGTTCCCGCGAGGAACAGTTAATCGGTCCGTGCCCGGTCTGCGGCAGACAGCTGGTCATCAAGCGTGTCGGCAGTTCGCAGTTCATCGGCTGCTCCGGATATCCGGACTGCTCCTTTAATGCAGGAATTCCGCCGGCAGTCTGGGGCAGTGCCGTAAAGACCGCTGAGGTCTGCCCGATTCATGGCGTAAATCATGTTCAGCTCCTCCGAAAAGGCGCTCCGCCGTGGAAGTTCGGCTGTCCGGTCTGTTCCCACATCGAAACGAACGCCGAGTTCTTCCGCCAGATGGACGGCATGACAGAGGAAAAGCTTGCAAAGCTTCACGCAGTCCACATCTACACGACAAACGACCTGCTCTCCCATACCGCAGACGAGCTTTCCGCAAAGCTTTCCATCAGCAAAGCGGATGCGGAAAAACTGCGTGCCGAAGGAGAAGCCATTATGGAACTGCTCAGAAGCCGTGCCGCCCTTCGCAAGTTCATCTCACCGAAGATTCCGGTCAAACGCGGCCGCGGTATCGGAAAGGTCTGCAAGGCACTGCATGCAGAAGGCGTGAACTCGCTTGACAACCTGGCATGCTGTAAACCATACCATAAATTTAAAAAATAATAAATATTTTTTGGCAAAACATCTTGATTTTCTACAAAATTTTGTGTATAATAGAAATAATTCAAATATCTGCGCAAAAAAGATG
>JAGARL010000312.1 GCA_017622255.1 Methanocorpusculum sp. | reverse complement strand
TCCGCCATGCAGGCGGGAATGACTGCGGCTGATCTGGAAGCGCTGGACTTGTCCTATGCTCCGCCGTACTCCTCCGCCAAAGACCCGGTAAACTATGCGGGATATGTTATTGAAAATATCCGGACCGGGCTTGTCGTGCAGTTCCATCATGACATCATCCCCAAAATCCAGGAGATGGAAGATGCCGTCCTCTTAGATGTCAGAACCGCAGAGGAGTTCGCCGCAGGACATATCCGGGGTGCGTTTCATCTGCCGCAGACGGAATTGCGGGAGCGGATAGCCGAACTCGATTCAGAAAAGCGCTACTTCGTCTACTGCCAGAGCGGAGTTCGAAGTTATGCCGCATGCAGAATCCTGCAGGCGCACGGCATCCGCTGCAGCCACTTATCCGGCGGATACCAGTTCTATTCGTATGTGTACTGCGGCGGCTGTTACTCTCCAAACGCATGTATGTGCGTGAAGGGGGAGTGATTCTTTTTTTTACAGAAGCTCGGTAAGCTTCATCCCGATACAGAACACAACCCACACCACAGTCATAATACAGATATGCTTCACCCCGGCAGATGCTGTCCCTTCTCCCAGTTTTCCTGCCGCAAGTCCGGAGCATATGGCATGGAGCAGGGCTGCTGTCAGCAGAATCGTCGAAAACGCAGTATAGTTCAGTGTCCCTGATGATGCCGCGGTATCCAGGAATACGGTAAGCAGAATTCCTGTTACAAACAGATATACTCCGTATCCCAGATAGATAACCGCAGAGTAGAGGGACATCCCGCTTCTCAGCGCTTCTGCTGTGAGAAGTGACCGTCTTCCCTCTTCTGCCAGAGAAAACAGTGCAGGCGATACATCCGCGGAAAACCGCAGAGACTCAGAGATGAGAACAACTGCCCTGTTTACCGGAATCTGCTGTACACGATTGGCAAAATGTACCAATGTGTTTCTGCAGAGTTCTCCAAGCCGTATCTCTCCTGCCATGCAGGATATCTCCTTTTTCAGCGGGGATGCCGTATCCTCTGCTGCAAATGATACCGCATCTGCAAGTGTCATTCCGCGTGATACTGCACTTCCCAGTGTTCGCCAGAATCCCGGAAGTGCTTCGGAGTACTGTCTGCGAATCCGCTGATTTCGGGAGATAAATACCGCATACGGTATCCCTGCGGTAAGTACAAAGACTGCTGCCTGCAGGGTTGGCATGGCGGAGATTAGAAGGCTGGCGGCGAATCCTGCCGGGATACTCAGCAGGAGGACTGCCGCAGGTTTTTCGGTCAGGAAGTGAATCGGATGCCGCAGAATAGCCTGCCTTCGCATTTTCCGGTCATAGCGCAGAAGATACGGTGTGTACGGCGTCTTCGTGACTGAACTCACCGGAAAAACCTCTTTGAGGTTTGCCTGCGGTTTTTTGACATTTCGCATATCCTTCGGATTGTCCGTCAGCAGCAGAAATGCAAGTGTTCCTGCCGGAAACACTGCATAGAGCAGGAACTCCAGCCAGGAAAGCGGAAAATCTGCAATCATTGAAAGCACCATTCCGGCAATTACCGCAAACAGCGGAGCTGCGGTAAAGAGAATCAGATAGATTTCGCCGGCAACGTTTAGCGACTCCAGATACTTTTTGCGGTCAATTTCCTGTTCCTCTGCAAGTGACTCTGCTGTCTCTGCAAGAAAGGTATCCGCAGAACCGGTTGCCCGAACTGCTTTTGCATATCCTGCGGCAAAGTTCCGAAGTTTTTTCGAAGGTGCCGTTTCTCCCATGCGCATCAGCGCATCATACATGCTGTATCCAAGTTTTGTGTCAGATACCGCCTGGGAAAATGCCTGTGCCGCATCGCCTGCTGTTTCTGCATGCTGTACCAGAGATGTTACCGCATCATACTGGTCAGCCCCGCACTGATGCAGAATCCGGAGATACTGCACGGCATCAAACAGCGACGCATCAATCTTCTGCTCTTTGTTCATCTCCCCTCCGGTATGATTCAATCTCCTCGGAAACCCGGATGAAGTCAGTAATGCCGCAGTCACACAGATGGTGCAGGAATGCGATTCTGCGTTTTGCCTCTGTTTGCAGTTCTGTGTGTGTCATGCCGGTTTTCCGGCAGATTTCCTCTGCGATTTTTGCTGTGCCGGAAAATTCTGCGGTGTCTGTATCCTCGCGGTAGGAAAAGACAGTATTTACTGCATAGCCGTCTGCATTTTGTCCGGTGAGTTCCAGGATTTCTGTTCCTCTGCGTATCTGTTCCCCGTTTTTGATAAAGCGGTTCTGGGAGAGCACGATATCAAGCGATTCAATCATGCTTTTCGGGATGTTCAGCGGCGGGTTTTCCAGACGGTTTACTGCGTTTCTGAAATCTCCTGCATGGAAGGTGGAAAAGGAGGTGTGTCCGGTGTTTATTGCCTGAAACATGGCGGCAGTTTCCTTTCCGCGAACCTCGCCGACGATGAGGTATTCGGGACGCTGCCGCATGGCGGCGGTGACCAGATCGAAGAGTGTTACATTTGCTGTTCCCTGCGGGGGGACAACCGACGGCTGCCAGTTTCCGTGGCAGAGCATGAGTTCTCTGGTATCTTCGAGGGTGACGATTTTGGAAAGCGGCGGGATGAACTGGGTTACGGCGTTCAGGGTGGTTGTTTTTCCGGATGCGGTACTGCCGATGATGAGAATTGAGTGCCCGTATTCTACCGCGAACCAGAGGTATGTCATCTGTTCCGCGGTGAAGGTGCGGTTTTTGATGAGGTCGATTACGGAGTATGGGTTGTCTTTGAATTTTCTGATGGTAAAAGCAGAGCCCCGCGGCGAGACGGCTGTTCCGTAGGTAATCTGGATTCTGCTTCCGTCTTCCAGACTTCCGTCAATTACGGGATTTGTGCGGGATATCTGTCTTCCGGCTTTTTGGGCGAAAAGAGCTATTGTCCGGTCAAGTTCCTCGGAGGATTCGAAGCGGATGTCTGTTTCCTGGTCTCTGTCTATGCGGTGGTAGATGTATACGGGGTATTCCCATCCGACACAGGATATGTCTTCGATGTCCTTGTCGAGGCGCAGGGGTTCGAGTTTTCCCCACCCAAAGATTGCCGCGTGTATGTGATAGAGGATATTTTGTTTTGCCTGTTCGGTGAGAGGGATTTTATATTTCTTCAGGAGTGCTTTTGCGGCTTTTCTGATTTCCTCTTCGGTGTATGCAGGCGGCGGCGCTTTGGAAAGCTTTACTCGCAGGTCCTGTATGGTACGTCTGCAGAGTTCTGTTTCTCCCGGGGTAAGTTTTGGAGAATCTGCGATGTAGTGTGTCTTCCGAGCGTTTTTCACAGGTGAGTTGTTCTCTCGAGAATTATATCTATTTTTGGATTCTGGTGGAATTATCACTAATTTTACCCCATATTGGGTGCGAATTATGGTCTGCTGTTCCCGTTTGTCTATTATGGTGTTTTCAGGAGTTCGTGCGTGTCCCTGATTTTTCTTTGTTTTTCCGGAAGGGCTTGTGACAATAACAAACATGTCAACATGTGTCATGACAACGTGTGACAACCTATAAATACTTTCTCTGAGAATATGATAGTGATTCAGATGCAAGCATACACAACCCCTCTACTCGAACAGACCGTGTATGCCGGCATCTTCTTTTTCTTTAGATTTAACTAAGGAACCGTCAGCTTCAGCAGACGGTTTCGTGAAAAAACTCTTCTGCTGATGCTGCCGCATGAATCAGGTACATAAGGTGTGAAATACGCATGTTTGGAATAAGTGATCCCTGGGTCTGGATGACCTACGTGATATGCATCGTCTCGCTGATATTCAGCGTAGTGTATGGAATTGTTCTCTGGAACAAGGATAGTGATGACGATGGCTGTTAGTACTCAATTACTGGTTGGAATCGCCGTCATCTACCTGGCGCTGATTCTTGGTGTCGGATACTACGGATACAAGAAGACAAAATCCGCTGATGACTATATGGTCGCCGGCAGAAACACGCCTCCAATTGTACTTGCACTATCCTATGGTGCTACTTTCATCAGTACCTCCGCAATCGTCGGATTCGGCGGAATGGCTGCACAGTACGGTATGAGTCTGATGTGGCTTACCGTTCTGTGTATCGTTGTGGGTGTCATTATTGCCTTCATCTTCTTCGGAAAGAGAGTCAGAAGAAAGGGTAAGGAGCTTGGGGCCATGACCTACCCGGAGCTTTTAGGTAAAATCTTTGCATCCAAGAAGATTATCTACGGAATCAGTATCATCTTCGTCGCATCCATGCCGCTTTACACTGCCGCAGTTTTAATCGGCGGCGCCCGTTTCATTGAGACGACCTTAGGCATCCCGTACATGACTGCACTTCTCGGTTTCGCGGTTATTGTCGCGCTCTATGTTATCATCGGCGGTCTGATTGCGGTGATGTACACCGACGCAGTCCAGGCGGCAATTATGTTCGTTGGAATGGGAATCCTTCTGGTGTTCACTTACATTATGCTTGGAGGAGTTACCGCGGCACACAGTGCACTCGAGGCAATGACGCCGCTTGTCCCGGACAACCTTATCGCTATGGGAATGACCGGCTGGACCTCCATGCCGGAGTTTGGAAGCCCGCTCTGGATGACCGTTATCACCACTCTGGTCTTAGGTGTCGGAATCGGTGTTCTCTCTCAGCCTCAGCTTGCAGTCCGCTTCATGACGGCAAAGGACGGCAAATCCTTAAACCGTGCAGTTCCAATGGGCGCACTTTTCATCGTCATGATGACCGGCGTTGCCTTCACCGTCGGACCGCTCACCAACGTGTACTTCATGCAGACCTCAGGTCAGCTCGCGCTTGAGGCCGCCGGCGGAAATGCAGACTCGGTTATCCCGCTGTTCATCAACTCGGCAATGCCGGAGCTGTTCGTCATCATCTTCATGCTGACGCTTCTGTCCGCTGCCATGTCCACGCTGTCGTCTCTTCTCCACACGATGGGAACGACACTTGGAGGAGACTTATTCTCCCGTATCAAGGGTGCAAAGTACTCTGTTCGTGCAAACCAGGCAGGTATTGGAATTATGCTTCTGGTCAGTATCCTGCTCGCTGTTGTTATGCCGGGCAGTATCATTGCCCGGGCAACGGCAATGTTCATGGGTCTGTGTACGGCTGCCCTTCTTCCGGCATTCATTCACGGAATCATCTCCAAACGCCCGTCCCGCCTTGCCGCAACCTGGAGTATCTTCGCAGGCGCTGCCGGATGGCTTCTCTGGACGGTCTTTGCCCACACGGCAGAGTCCTCTGCACTTGGCATCTGCAACATGCTCTTTGGGGTAAACACGCTTGTTTCAAGCCCGTGGTGCTACCTTGACCCGCTGGTTGTCGGAACTGTTCTCTCCGTCATCGTCTTACTTATCCTCCTCCCGCTGGATAAGAAACGCGTTACCAAAGAAGAGCAGATGGCTCTTCAGTAACCAGGGAACACCCCTAATCTTTTTTCTCCTGCCTGCCGCCTGCAAGCACTAACGTTTTATCAAATCAGAGAACCAATATAGAATAATCATGGGTGAACCAAACCACGAACAGGCAGCCGCAGAGATTACCGCGGTCCTGCAGACTGCCGGATATGACTGCGAACCGGAAGATGGTCCGTTTAACCTCTCCGGCGTTCGCGGAAACAAGTGTGTGCTGGTCATGTGTTCGGATGACTTAAACGGTCTCCAGCGCTTCGATATGACGCCGTACACCATTATGCTTGGCGGCTCAAAGGTCCGCTGTGATAAAATCATCTTTACCGGAAACTCGTACTTCCAGCCGAAGGAGTCCACGCTCTGGACCAAGGACCAGCTCCTCCAGAACATTGCGCTCTCCGCAGAGGCTCGAATCTACGGACTTCCGTTCGATATTGAGGCAACGCCCTCCTTCGCCTACCCGGCAGGGGCAACGCCGGACATTTCCGCTGTCGGCTACGACTTAATGCTTCCAATCAGAATCACGGCAAAGGATGCCGTCCGCGTAGCACACCAGGAAGGTCCGACCGTGCTTCGCATGATTCCATACTGGAGATACCACTACACCAGCGGCGGTGAAGCAACTTATAAAGGAAAGAGTGTCTGCTTTGATGCCGAAGGAGACGGATGGATTAACGCGGTAAACGGCCTTGAGTGGGAGTTCGAAGACGATGCCATCCCTGTTCCGGGAGAACTTCCGGCTGACGCAGATATTGTCGCCCCGGTAACCCAGAAGAGTGAAGCCAAAGAGACGGTTATGGCCGGACTCATCAAGAAGCTTACCCGCCGTGTCAGAATCAAGACCACGGCAGGGGACGCCATCTTCGCCGAAGAAAAGGAGTTCAAGCCGACCGAGGACAACATTGTCGTCAAGGTCGAGAAGGTCTATGTTCCGGTCTGGCAGGTCAGAGGCAAGAGAGATATCGTGGAAGTCAACGCATTCAACGGTCAGGAGTTAGCACTCCCGTCCGACGAGGGATGCGAGGTCTTCTAACGTGATTATTGTTGTCGGCGGCGGCCCTGCCGGAAGAATGGCGGCGCTCCGCCTTGCCGGTGCAGGCCGCGAGGTCACGATCCTCGAAAAGCGGGCGCTCGGCGGGCAGTGTGTGCATGACGGGTGCATGCTTGTCTGTGCGTTAAACGATGTTGCCCGCAGTATCATGAGCGCCCGCCATCTCGAAGAGATGGGAATCCTTGCAGGCAATGTCTCTGTGGACTATCCGGCGCTTCTGGAAAAGCTTGAGGCAACACAGGACAAGCTCCGCTATATCCTGAATATGGAGACAACCGGCGCCGGCGTCAAAGTCGAGTACGGTGTTGAGGCTGAGGTCAGAGACGGTGTTGTCTATGTGGACGGCAAGCCCCGCGAGGCGGAAGCGGTAATTATTGCGGCCGGCGGTCAGATGAACATCCCGGATGTGGAAGGAAAAGATTTGCCTGGAACATACAATGCAAGAACCCTTCGCTCCATGCCGGCGCTTCCAAAGCGTCTGGTAATTATCGGCGGCGGAATTTCCGCGGCTGAGTTTGCCTACATCTATGCGGCATTCGGCTGTGAGGTGACACTGATTGCAAGAAGCTCGCTTCTTTCGATGCTTCCAGAGCCGCTCTTAGCCGATGCCCGCCGCGACCTCTCGGCGGTTGACATCCGCGAGAATACGCCGCTTGAAAAAATCCTCGGCACAGACCATGTGGAAGGTGTTGTTGCCGGTGGGGAAACGATTCCCTGCGATGCAGTGCTTTTTGCAACCGGCGTAAAACCGGAGTCGCCTTTTGTCTCCGGCGTTGCCAAAGGGGCTGACGGCGCAATTCTCGTAAACGAACAGATGGAAACCTCCATTCCGGGTGTTTATGCTGCAGGAGATATCCTCGGCGGAAAATGTTTCACCCCGGCAGCCCGTCTGCAGGGATTTGCCGCGGCAGATGCCATCCTCGGCAATCCGCGCAAAGTTGACCTCTCCCAGATTCCGTTCTCCGTAGTCCTCGGACTTGACTATACTGTCTGCCCGCCAAAGACCGCCGGTGAAAAGGAAACCATGCCGAACATTGCAGGTCCCGGCTCCTACTGGCATGTCTTGGATGGAACGGTTGGTCACATGCAGCTTGAAACCGGTGCGGACGGTACCATTCTCGGCTTTGCAAGCTCCGGCCCTTCAACCAGTCTGGTCGGTACCTACCTTGGCTACTTAGTAAGAAAGGGCGTCACCGTTCACGAGTTCTCCCCGATGCTTGAGGTTCACCCGAACTCTGACGGACTCTACTCACTCATCCGCTTTTCCGCACAGTAAGCGTGTGCCGCATTGGCGCGTATGAGGGTTTGGACCTGCTCACTTTTTTTTCCCTTCCATCCCTTCCGCCGATTGGGAGGGGCAAACAACAGCTTTATATAGAACCACTAAACAACATAATTGATACATTACCCTAACGGGTATTAGGTGATTATTACTATGTCAGCACAGCTTGGCGGACAGCCAATTTTAATCCTCAAAGAGGGCGGATCCCGCACCCGCGGACGCGACGCACAGAGTATGAACATCGCAGCAGCAAAGGCAGTTGCAGGTGCAGTCAGAACCACCCTTGGTCCGAAAGGCATGGACAAGATGCTTGTCGACACCATTGGAGATGTTGTCATCACCAACGACGGTGTCACCATCTTAAAAGAGATGGACATTGAGCACCCGGCCGCAAAGATGATGGTCGAAGTCTCCAAGACCCAGGACGACGAAGTCGGAGACGGAACCACCTCCGCAGTTGTTATTGCAGGTGAACTCTTAAAGAAGTCCGAAGAACTCCTCGAGCAGGACGTCCACCCGACTGTTATCACCCTCGGATACAGACAGGCAGCAGAGAAAGCACAGGAACTCCTCCAGGGCATTGCACAGGATGTCGAAGCAAACGACACTGATATCCTTGCAAAGATTGCAGGCACTGCCATGACCGGAAAGAACGCAGAGGCATCCAAGGAAAAGCTCTGCGACTTAATCGTTCGTGCAATCACTCTCGTCGCAGACGAGGACGGAACTGTTGACACCGAAAACGTCAAAGTCGAGAAGCGTGTCGGCGGTGCAATCGAGGACTCCGAGATTGTCGAGGGTATGCTCATCGACAAAGAGCGTGTCCACCCAGGCATGCCGAAGACCGTTGCAGACGCAAAGATCCTTCTCTTAAACGCAGCAGTCGAGTACAAGAAGACCGAAGTCGATGCAGAAATCTCCATCACCTCCCCGGACCAGCTCCAGCTCTTCCTCGATGAAGAAGAACGCATGATTAAGGGCATTGTTGACAAGATTGTCAACTCCGGTGCAAACGTCCTCTTCTGTCAGAAGGGTATCGACGACATCGCACAGCACTACTTATCCAAGGCAGGCATCTTTGCAATCCGCCGCGTTAAGAAGTCCGACATGGAAAAACTCGCCCGTGCAACCGGAGGATCCATCATCTCCTCCATTGACGCAATCTCCGGCGACGAGCTTGGAGTTGCAGGACTCGTTGAAGAGCGCAAGGTCGGAACCGGCGAAGCAATGGTCTTCGTTGAGAAGTGCAAGAACCCGAAGGCAGTCTCCATCATCATCAAGGGCGGAACTGAGCACGTCGTCGACGAGCTTGGCAGAGCACTTGAAGACGCACTCCGCGTTGTCGGCTGTGTCGTTGAGGACAAGAAGGTTGTCGCAGGCGGAGGAGCACCGGAAGTTGAGCTTTCCTTAAGACTCCGTGAGTACGCAGCAACCCAGGGCGGCAGAATCCAGCTCGCAATTGAGGCATTCGCATCTGCACTTGAAGTCATCCCGAGAACCCTTGCAGAGAACGCAGGTCTCGACCCAATCGACAAACTCGTCGACCTCCGTGCAGCACACGAGAAGGGACAGAAGACCTTCGGTCTTGATGTCTTCGAGGGCAAG
Organism: Methanocorpusculum sp.; assembly: GCA_017622255.1. Lineage (GTDB taxonomy): Archaea > Halobacteriota > Methanomicrobia > Methanomicrobiales > Methanocorpusculaceae > Methanocorpusculum. The sequence goes on along the minus strand of JAGARL010000312.1, from coordinate 1,695 downwards.
CCGGTTGACATGTGGGAAGCAGGCGTCGTTGAGCCGCTGAGAGTCAAGACCCAGGCAATTGCCTCCGCAGCAGAAGCAGCAGTTATGATCCTCAGAATTGATGACGTAATTGCCTCTGCAAAGTCCGCAGGACCGTCTCCGGAAGAGATGGCAGCCATGGGCGGCGGAATGGGCGGAATGCCGGGCATGATGTAAAGTCACCAGCGTACAATTCCCGCTAATATCGGCAGGTATACCCTGCCCCAATACTCTTTTTATCACTCTTCATCGTGAGTTTTTACTATTCCAAGAACCAACAGTATAGGTAACAGGAGAACAGATTGTGCGGCGCGAAGTTTTGTATCAGTATGACCTTCCGATGGAGATTTTAGATGATATCTCCAAAGATGAAGAGGTTTTGAATGTCTTATTCGGCCGCTCGAAGGAGAAATATCTGATTCCGATTCTGTTCTCCAGAAAGAGAATTCTCTGGGGATACCCGGAGACGCAGACGGTGTACAAAGTATTTACCCTGCAGTATGTGGATGTGCTCTCGATTTTTGCGAAGTTCCCGCCGGCAGTTTCTGCAACTCTGGTTTTCCACACCGCGCTCGGCAAGGATATTGTTTTCCCGCACATTCAGGATTCGGTGGATGATGTCAGAAGCGCTCTGCTTTCTGCGGCTGAGAGTATCCGCACGCTTTCCTCCCGGTACTTTTCGCTTTCCCAGAGAAAGAATCTGTTAACGGATGAGTATCTGCTCCATGAAAACCCGGATGTGCCGGTGTTTGCTGCTGACGAAGATATCTTCGAGGATGCGGTTATCCCAACGCCGGTTCCAACCCCTGCTCCGGCAGAGATTGAGGATGATTTGTTTGCCAGATTTTCCCGTGCCGGCGAGGATGATGTGTTTGAGGCAGAAGAGGAGAGGGAAGATGCAGAGGACAGCCGCGCAGCCGCTGTTGATGAACGGGTTGCCCGGATGATTCAGTCAACCGAACTCCCCTCGGAAACCAAGGCATCCCTGCCGCCGGAAAATGATGCGGTGATTTATGAGCCGGCATCCCTTTCCCGAAACGAACAGTGGAACAGTGATAGCGGAGGAGATGCGGAGATTCTTCCCCGCGGCAGTCCCTGGAAGAATGCGCCAAAAGCCCCGGCAGCACCGGTTCGGGAAGTGTTCTCTCCCGAAGATGATGACTCAGAGGTGTACTCCGCAGGTGAGCGTCCAAAGCTGATTATTCCGCAGCCGAAAGCAGCGCCGGCGCAGGATACGGAAGTGGAGATTATCGAGAAGGTAACGGTTCTTCCGAATCCTTCCGTAAAGCCGCGGGCAAAAAAAGCGGAAGTGCCGGAAGCTCCGGCAGAGCCTGCCCCCGAGCCGGTGATGATTTTCCGGCGGCAGAAAAATCCAGAGGCGGTAACCCTGCAGCCGAAGGAAGGAATTGATGAGGAGACGGTTGACAAGTCTCTGGAAGCGCTGAAGTTCCTGCGGGAAAACAAGATTATCTCGGAAGCCGAGTATAAGAAGCGGTGTTTGAGTCTGTTTGAAAAAGAAGAGTGAATTAATCCTGCCGGATTTCAATAGCGCACTGGCTTCTCTTGGTACGCGGGAGAATCGCGAGTTTATTCTCATACTCTGCACACTCGAATCCCTGTTTCGGCATCGGAGACGGCAGTTCATGTCCTTTCTTACAGGTTAAGAAGTATTCAAAC
>JAGARL010000040.1 GCA_017622255.1 Methanocorpusculum sp. | reverse complement strand
GAAAAGAAGAAGGGAGAGGCGCTGTTATAACTTAGCAAATTCTCTTACAATTCACTTTTTTGTAAATTCCATTCCAGTCGCCTGTTCTAACCAGAGTGCTGTATCATCTTTTAATCAATAATCTGATGATGAGGTGACTGGCCGGATTTACGAATGTGCGATAGCTCTTTTCTTCACCATCTTCTTTTCCAGTGCGAGCAGTTCCTTCTTAATTGCAATATCTGGAGAAAACCCGCCAAGGCCGTCAGCGCCTACCACCCGATGGCACGGGACAATCAGCGGCGTGGGATTTCGGCTCATAGCATTTCCCACGACTCGTGCATGCGTTCCGGCAGCTTCTGCAACTTCCCCGTACGTTCGTGTCTCTCCATAGGGAATCAAAGACACCGCACGGTAAATCCTTGCATACACACTGTCTCCGGCAACTGCCGCAGATATCAGCGGGGAAAAGTCTGTTCCTTTCCCGGCAAGAAACTTCGTAAACTGCACCGGGACGGAACCAGCCTCTGCCGTTTTCAGAAACCGAACCCGGTGGACTGTTGTACCTTCCCAGTCAACCGCAACCTTCCAGAGACCGAAACTGCACGAACCAGAGTTCATTTTGCATCCCAGGCGGAGAGCAGTGCTCTCACTTCAGCGGCAGTACAGCGCTTCATCTCCTTCTGCATCCACGGAGAAACACCGGCAAAAATCTCCGGACTTAAGAACCGCTGATCGCCTAAAATCAGCACCCCGCGGTCAGTCTCCGTTCGCAGAACACGCCCTAACGCCTGCATGGACTTATTGATAGCCGGAAGGGTGTACGCGATAAACTCTCCCTGCTCGCCGAACTTGCGTTTGAAGTAGCTGTTCACCATCCGCCGAACCGGAGTATAAGGAGCAAGCGGGAGGCCTATAACCATAGCCGCCGTCATTTGGTCTCCGCGGTAATCCAGCCCCTCGCTCCACTTACCTCCGCAGACAGCAAACATAATGCCGGACTTCCGCTTCGACGGAAGGCTTACGAACTCCTTTAGCGCCTCGTTTGCCTCGGCAGACTCACGCGGTTCTATGAACACCACCTTGTTTCGAATCTTTGCGGCACACAGATTCGCAAACTGCGTCTGGAGCTGATAGGAGGGGAAGTACACCGCAACATTTCCGGAAAGCCGGGAAAATGCCATGATGTACTCCTCAATGGACTTGGTGTTTTCCGCATTCTGGCGTTTGGAAAACGCCGTCGTGATATCCGCGGTTCCAAGAACCATACGGTTTTCCTGCGGGAAGGAGTTGGCAAGCGAGATGGTCTCAACCGGCATATCGCCGAAGTAATACTGGCGGTAGGCATCAACCGGAGACAGCGTTCCGCTGATAAGAACCATAGCCGCGTGTTTGGAGGCTAACTCCTGCAGACGGTTTGCCGGGTCGATGTTTCGGACCTCAAGCGTTACCGCTTCCGCATCCTTGGTGTACACGGTAAGGAATGCCGAGTCCGTAGAAGAGCGGTAGAGGCGGATTAAGAACTCGCAGAGCTTCTCGATTGCCGTCTCGCGGAAATCGCCTTTCTCGATGCTCATATTGCGAAGCGCCTCTTTTATGGCGATTACATCCTCCATCATCTCTTCCGGTTTGCTGTAGAGCGAGCCGCGGATGATAATCCGGTTGAAGATTTCCGGATCGAACCAGTCCTCCACCTCCGTTGAACGGCGAAGCCCATCCATGAACTGGGCAATCCGCGGGAGGATGTGGCGTATTGCATCACT
>JAGARL010000311.1 GCA_017622255.1 Methanocorpusculum sp. | reverse complement strand
CTCGACAAAATCAAAGAAAAAATCCAGACAACAAACCAGTGGAGAGAAAAAGAAGAGACCGTTGCTGAACTCAGAAACCTCATCAGAAAACAGCTCTATACAGCTCTTCCTGAAAGCTACTCTATAGAGAGAATTAACTGCTACTCAGACAGAGTCTTCGACCACATCTACAGCGTCTATCCTGCCGCATAACATACACTTTCCGCGAAAGTGCTCAATCTCCAATATCCTCCATCCATTTTCAAAAAATCACACAATCCTCTCTCCGATATTTCCAAAAATCAGAACCTGCGGGGCACTTTCGCACCGCGCGGTCAGGGGTTTATATAGTTTCAAATCCCTTTAATGCGGCAAACCAAAATACGCTGAAATAATGCGTAAAATTACAAAATCTAAGCTCAGGTGTGGTATTTATCTATCCGAAAAACCATACAATATAGTAAGGAAAGCGGGACACAGAAAACATCCCCACTGGTCTCATCAGACAAAGTTCCGAAACGTACCGGAACAACGTTCAATCGTTGCAGCAACAAAAGCCGCAGACTGGCATGAGTACAATCACGAGCTCTGCGCATCGAAAAACAGGAGGAAACAAAACACCGGAAAAACCAAAGCTGTCTGCTCAGTATCAGATTCGAAGGCGATAAAGAACAGACGCTATTTTATTGAACCCGTCGGCATATCAAACCTCGCAACAGCGAACGCCGCCGGAATTTTGACGACGTATGACATCTTTGCAGAAGCATCACTGCAGAAAACCGCGAACCATGAACGAAATAACAAAATCCAGAAAATACGCAAGAGTAAACGTAACCGAAAAAGAACTTGCACAGATTGATGAGATTGCAGACTGCTTAGGATATCCACACCGCACCGAACTCTACACCGCCTGCATCCACATCCTCCTCTACGGAGAAGGAAACACCCTTCTCCTGAATCATCAGCGAACCGAAGCATGCACCGATGAAATGCAGGCATTCTTTGCCGTTCTTGATGATATCGCATTCCCGATTATCGCCATGCGGGGAATCGCTCCGGTGTACACCTTCCTTTTAGACGACATCAGACGGGAACTCTTCACCCGGACAAATACCGTTCCTTCCGATGAAAGGATGAAAGACTGGCTTAAGATTTATGCAAACATCAGGCGCCCTCATCTTCTGGAATATGAAGCGGACATCCGCCGCCGCCAGTACCTCGAAGAACAGGAGGTGTCCGCATGAACCAATCCCGCTACCACACCTGCGACCTCGTAGCTCTTGCCAAACACACCTCCGGCGAATGGCAGTTCGACTTAATCAACGGCGAAATATACGACGCCGAAGGAAAACCGCTTTGCACCTACCTCAAAGACGGCTACCGCTACACCAAAACAACCCATCAGGGACGCCGCATCCACATCCCAATCCACCGGGCACTCTATGCAGTTGCCCTTGGAATCTACGGCATCCCTCTTGACTACACCCTCGAAGTGGACCACATAAACCACATCCGAACCGACAACCGGATAGCAAACCTTCGGCTCATCCCCCACAAAGAAACCTGCCAAAACCCCCTCCCCCAAAGAAAAATCAGCGCAGAAGACGCCGTAGCACTTGTTAGAAGCTACGCAACCGGCAGATGCTCAATCTCCCTGCTCGCCGCAGAATACAACTGCTCCAGAAAAACCGTCCGCCGCTTAATCACCGCCGCAGGACTTGGAGGGAAAAAATGCTGAGTGCAGAAGACATCATCGCCTGCATCACCCCCTCCTTCCCGGCAGAAGACGAACCGTTTGCCCGCGCCTATCAGGCGCAGGAGATGGAAGCCGCCTGCACCGCCGCGGCATCACTCTGCCTTGAGCGGCGCATCTCCCTCATCCGCGACCTCATCACCGCGGGCGCCGAATCCGAATCCTACCGGATAGAACAGAAAATGCGAACAGAACGCCGCGTCGATTGCGCCCGTCTCGCCGAAGAACTGCCGGCAGTCTACGCCGCCTGCGTATACATAGACGCAGCCGATGCAAAACGGCTCTTGGGCGGCGCAAAAGGACTCTATGCCGCAGCAGCCGCTGCCGCACCGGAGCGAATCCGCGAATTCGAACGCATCTCGCTTGCTGAACTCGACTCCCTCTTATCCCCTGCCGAACAGCGGCGGTTCATCACCGCAGAAGCCAGACCATTGGGACACCCATACCCCATCCGGAGGGAT
>JAGARL010000310.1 GCA_017622255.1 Methanocorpusculum sp. | reverse complement strand
GGCTCTTCTTTGTACGTGCAAGCGCTTTCAGGAACAGAAAAGGAAACCGCTCCTCTTTGGGAAACGACTCCACATACAACCGTCGAAGAGACCAGGGTGCCGTGCGGGGGGTAAGGGACATATACAAAAGATACTGCAGGTGAACTAAAAAATGTTTTTGGTGGGACTTTTCCCGGTCACACCATTCTTATTATCTCTCAGCAGAAATACAAAAGTGCACAAGTTTTTGTGCAGTACTTCATGAATGGGTCTCGGACACAAACGGGAAATACCGCATCAGTACCTGTCTTCATTGCAAACCCTGCCGCATCCGGCCTCAGGAATATTCTCTTATTTCCTGAGTTGCGGCAGCGGTTTCAGGTACGTAATCAGATTCTCTGCCATCAGGCTCAGGAAAAAATTCCGGTTCATAAAAAACACCGTTCCCTGCAGATTTCCATTCACCATATCAATAGCCAGAATAGTTCTTCTGTCAGACATCAGCGTAAACTTACTGTCCGGAGACCGGAACAGCACCGGGCGTTCCGTCTTCACCGACTTTGGAATCCGCGTTTCATCAATTACACAGCAGGGAACAGGCACACCTTCTGCCTCTGCCGCATCTTTTACCACCACATACAAATCCGTCTTGCGCCAAAGCATCTTCAACGTCTTTTCCGGAATCATACGCAGCAGATACTCAGTATCTGCGGAATTGATAATCAGCTCCGACTTACATTGGGAAAGCAGTGTCTGCAGGTGATTGTGAATCGCCCACTCTGTCTGCAGTTCGTAAGCATGCGGAGATTCGAAAACCGGTGCGGGCGTTTCCTGACTCTTTAAGAACTCCTCCGCACCGGAGAGTTTTGCAAGTGCATCCTGCTTCAAGGTTCGAAACGTCTTGGAAACATCCGTCTTTGCATAGCGAAGCGGATTACTGCTGATAACTGCGGTAAATCCCTTCTTTTCCAGAGACCGCAGTGACTCATAGACTTTATTTCGCGGAATCCCGCAGATATCATAAACCTCTCTGGCTGTTGCAAACTTCAGATGAAAAATAACCGCATACACCTTTGCCTCATACTCGGTCATCCCGATATTCATCATCTCCGAGACAAACTGCTCATCAATCATTCATTCCCTATTCTCCCCGCTGATTTAAATAGTTCTGTAACTTTCCCGGGTCACACCAGATATATCCTCTTTTCCAGCATACCACATATGTGCATGCTTTGCGTGCACACCTACATATTCGCCCGGTGTCTCTTAAGCAGTCTTTCCGTCTCCACCTATTCATGACCGCCGAGGGGTAAACTCCGGGTTTCCATATCAATATTTTTTTGCCGTCCGGTAACAGAGATTATAAACTAAGAACACCCATATAATAAGGATTCATATGGCTGTAGAAAACGGTACCTATATCAAACTCAACTACACCGGAACCATCAACGGCGTCGCATTCGACACCACCGATGCAGAGGCTGCAAAGAACGCAAACATCTTCCGCGAGAACTTCGAATACACTCCGGCAATCGTCAAAGTCGGTGCAGGAAGACTCTTAAAGGGACTCGACGAGGAACTTGCAGGCAAGGAAATCGGTCAGGAATACACCATCACCCTTCCGGCAGAGAAAGCATTCGGTGAGCACAAGGCAGAAGAGATGAAGGCAGTCGACAAGAAGGCATTCGACCACAAGCCGGAACTCTTCGAGCGCTTAACCGTTGAGGGACGCGAAGGTGTTGTCGTCCAGAAGATCGGAAACAGATACATCGTCGACTTCAACCACCCGCTCGCAGGACAGGAAGTTGTCTACACCTTCACTATCATTGAGGAAGTCACCGATGCAGCAGAGTGCCTTGCAGGTACCATCAAGCTCATCACCGGCCGCGACATGAAAGTCGGAACCAAGCACGAGAACTTTGTCTCCGTCGAAGTCCCGACCATGATTGCAATGTACAACCAGAACTGGTTCATGACCCAGTACCTCATCATGCAGGAAGCACTGGAACTCTTCCCGAACGCAGAGTCCGTCAAATTCGTCGAGTCCTTCCCACGCCCGAAGGCAGTCGAAGAACCGGCAGCAGAAGAGAAGACCGAATAAATTCTCTTCCCAATACTCTTTTTATGCAGGCACGCCTGTTTGATTCTGTTACCGAAACCTGTAATCTCTGTCCCCGTCACTGCCGCATTCCCCGCGGAAAGCGCGGATTCTGTAATGTCAGAGAAAATGTTGCAGGAAATCTCGTAACGCTTACCTACGGCAAAATCACCTCCTGCGGAATTGACCCGGTGGAGAAAAAGCCGCTGTATCACTTCCTGCCGGGCACCGGCACGGTTTCGGTCAGCAGTTTCGGCTGTAACTTTACCTGCCGGCACTGTCAGAACCACACACTCTCGCAGGAGTTCCGGCATGATACAGAGCGTGCCGAGCCGGAGGATATTGTATGGGCGGCTGTTCGCACCGGAGCACAGAGCATCTCCTTTACGTACAATGAGCCGACCGTCTTTTACGAGTTCATGTATGATGTCTCGCGGGAAGCACAGCGGGAAGGTCTTCGTACTGCAGTCATTACCAATGGATATATGACAGAGGATGCCGTGCGCGATATTGCGCCGTACATGGATGCGTTCCGCATCGACCTGAAAGCATTCTCAGACTCCTTCTACAGCACAGTCTGCGGCGGCGCACATCTCCAGCCGGTTCTGGATACGATATCCTGCGTATCAGAACTGCAGAAGCATCTGGAACTCGTAACCCTTATCATCCCGGGATACAATGATGCGCTGGAGGAAATCTCTGCGATGCTTTCCTGGGAGAAGGAAACACTTGGATGCGCTGTTCCGCATCACTTCACCGCCTTTACGCCAATGTATGCGATGACGGATGTGCGCCCTGCGGTACACGCGGATGTGGATGCAGTTTTCCATCAGGCAATGGAAGCGGGCTTATACTATCCGTATGTCGGAAATGTGATGCACGCAGAAGGAAGTGCCACATACTGTCCGGAGTGCGGCGAGCGGCTGATTCTCCGCACGGGATATGTCTGCAGGACTCCGGGGGTAAAAGACGGGTGCTGTGTAAAATGCGGAAGAAAAATAGAAGGGGT
>JAGARL010000039.1 GCA_017622255.1 Methanocorpusculum sp. | reverse complement strand
GAGCCGTTCGGCGGAGCGGCAACCTGTGTGGGAGGCGCTATCCGCGACCCGTTATCCGGCAGAGCCTATGTCTATGCGGCTATGCGCCTGACCGGTTCCGGAAACCCGCTGACGCCGATTTCAGAAACACTTCCGGGCAAGCTTCCGCAGAGAAAGATTGCGGCAACCGCTGCCGCCGGCTACAGTTCCTACGGAAATCAGATTGGTCTTGCCACCGGAATTGTGGATGAAATCTACCACGAGGGATACATCGCCAAACACATGGAGTTAGGAGCAGTCATTGGAGCCGCCCCGGCCGCAAATGTCCGCCGCGAGACTCCTGCCGCAGGCGATGTGGTAATTCTTCTCGGCGGCAGAACCGGACGCGACGGATGCGGCGGCGCAACAGGTTCATCCAAGTCCCACACAGCATCCTCGATTGAGACCTGCGGCTCCGAGGTCCAGAAAGGAAATGCGCCGGAGGAACGCAAAATCCAGCGTCTCTTCAGAAACCCGGCGGCATCCACGATGATTAAGCGCTGTAATGACTTTGGAGCAGGCGGAGTTTCCGTGGCGATTGGAGAACTTGCAGACGGCTTAGACATTGATTTAAACGCTGTTCCAAAGAAGTATGACGGCTTAGACGGAACCGAGCTTGCCATCAGCGAGTCCCAGGAGAGAATGGCAGTGGTTGTTGAGGAGAAGGATGCTGCGGCATTCATCGAACTTGCAAAAACCGAGAACCTCGAGGCAACGATTGTTGCCCGCGTTACCGCTGAGCCGCAGCTTGTTATGCGCTGGAACGGCGATAAGATTGTGGACATCTCCCGCGAGTTCTTAAACTCCAACGGGGCGGCCAAGCACACGGATATTGAGATGGCAGTTCCTGCCCCGTTCCTCCGCGAAGTTTCCGGCGGCTTTGCCGAGAATCTGGAAAAGATTGTAACGGATATCAACGCCTGTTCCCGCAGAGGTCTTTCCGAGCGCTTCGATTCGACCATCGGCGCCGGAACGGTTCTGATGCCGTTTGGCGGAAAGTATCAGCAGACGCCGGTTCAGGCGATGGTGAACAAAATCTCCGTGGAGAAGGGAGACACCGACGACTGTTCACTGATGGCATGGGGATACAACCCGTACATCGCAGAGAAGAGTCCGTTCCACGCATCCTATCTCGCGGTGGTGGAAAGCGTATCCAAACTTGTGGCTACCGGTGCAGAGTTCTCTGATGTGTACCTTTCCCTGCAGGAGTTCTTCGAGAAACTCGGAACCAACCCGCTTCGGTGGGGCAAGCCTGCCGCAGCGCTTCTTGGCGCATTCAAGGCCCAGATGGGACTTGGCATCGGCGCTATCGGCGGCAAGGACTCGATGAGCGGTTCGTTTGAACAGCTCGATGTCCCGCCGACCTTAGTCTCCTTTGCGGTCACCACCGAAAAGATTGGAAACATCATCTCCAACGACCTGAAAGGCGCAGGCCGCAAGCTCTGCTGGATTCGCCCGGAGTATGATGCCGAGAATCTGCCGACCGCAGAGTCTTTGAAGGCAGTCTTCGCAGAAGTCACCCGTCTCATGCGGGAAGGAAAGGTTCTCTCCTGCAGTACGCCGGCATACGGCGGTGTCGCAGAAGCAGTCTTTAAGGCAGCACTTGGAAACGGCATTGGTGTCTCCTTCGAAAACGTCAGCATAGAAGACCTGTTCGGCTACGCATACGGTTCCTTCATTTTAGAGATGGCAGAAGGCGAAGCCGGTGTTGTTATCGGAGAGACCACGGCAGAACAGGTCTTTACCCTCGGCGGCGAAAGCGTATCTCTTCCGGCACTGCAGGAGGCATACGAGGCAGTTTTAGAACCGGTCTACCCCTGCAACATCAAGCAGGGCGGAGAGGAGATCCCCCCGATTTCCTACACCGAAAGAAACACTGCCCGCCCGCGGTTTAGAACCAACACGCCGAGAGTGTTAATTCCGGTCTTCCCGGGAACGAACTGCGAGTACGACAGTGCAAAGGCCGTTGCCCGTGCCGGTGCGGTTCCGGAGATTTTCATCATCAACAACTTAACGGCAGAAGGCATTGCCGAGTCAGCAGAAAAGTTTGCAGAAGCTGTTGCCCGTTCGCAGGCAATCTTTATTCCGGGCGGATTCTCCGGCGGAGATGAGCCGGACGGTTCGGGTAAGTTCATTACGGCATTCTTCAGAAACGAGACGATTAAGAATGCGGTCCACGACCTCTTACAGAACCGCGACGGTCTGATGTGCGGTATCTGCAACGGATTCCAGGCATTAATCAAGCTCGGTCTTGTCCCGTACGGAGAAATCCGCGACACCGATGAGAACTCGCCGACCTTAACCTTCAACACCATCGGCCGCCACCAGTCAAGAATTGTCAGAGTGCGTGCGGCATCGGTTAAGTCTCCGTGGCTTTCGAAGGTCAATGTCGGTGATGTGTTTGCCGTCCCGATTTCCCACGGTGAGGGACGGTTCCTTGCAAACGATGCAGTCGTTGCCGACCTTATCAGAAACGGTCAGGTCTTAACCCAGTATGTGGACCTCGAAAACAAGCCGACCGCTGACATCCACTTCAACCCGAACAACTCGGTTCTGGCAATCGAAGGCATTACGTCTCCGGACGGAAGGGTTCTTGGTAAGATGGGACACGCAGAGCGTATCGGTGACGGACTCTATAAGAATGTGGATGATGAGTTCGAGATGGGTCTTTTCGAGTCCCTTGTTGCGTATTTCAGTGAGGACTGAGATACAGAATCAACACCTTTTTAAGGTTTCACGTAGAATTATTTAAGGCACTTAGTGCGGGCCAGTAGATCAGTGGTAGATCGCTACATTGGCATTGTAGAGGCCGCGGATTCAATTTCCGCCTGGTCCACTGTTTTTTTTTTCGAGTTTTGTTGGAAGTTGGTTGTATCCGCGTGTTTTCTGTGATTTATGCAACAGCCCGCCGGGCCGCCTGGTTGTCGCCGCGGCTTCCTCGTTGTCGCTTCGGTAAATCACAAAAACCCACACCTATCCCCGCCGAACAGCTCGCCAACACTCAGAAGCGGCTAGGCGGAGTACGAGAGGCTCGATGAGACTCGAAGTTAAAGCACGACCAAAGGGCGTGCGGAACAGTCGAATAAAACCAAAAAAAAAAGAAATCCCGGAAGATTACTTCCGGTACTGTGCATTCAGCTCTTTGATTCCCATAACAAAGCGCTGAACTGCCGTGATATGTCCAAAGAGACCGTAGATAACAAGCAGCCATCCAAGGAACGTCAAACCGAAGAAAATCGGGTTCGGGAAGAAGAACTCAGCGATACCAAGCACAGTCAGCAGGATAAGTCTGTCTGCTCTGCCGAGAATACCGCCGTAGTTTCTCTTCATACCGACAGCCTGTGCCTGCGTTCCCATATAGGAAGAAAGCAGAACGCCGGTAATTGCAAAAATACCGATAACCCATGCCGGGACCGGACAGCTCCATACCTGGACACCCCAGGCCAGGATACCAATAACTATCGCAGTATCTGCATAGCGGTCAAAAACATGGTCCAGATAATCGCCGACCGGGCTTGCGATACCCATATAGCGGGCAAGCGCCCCGTCTAAGACATCAAGACAGGCATTCAGCACAACAAAAAGCACACCAAGCAGCGGATAGCCGAACGCAAACGCAAATCCTGCCGCAAACGCACAGAAGAGCGAAATAACGCTCCACATATTCGGCGTAACCGGCAGTTTGGAAAAGAACCGTGCAGTAGGGGTTAAGAACCACTGGATTTTGGGACGAAGAGATTCAAGACTCATAATGACATCACGTATTCCGACCAGTCTAAAGAACCGAACGAAGCAGGGACCTTGTCTTCTGCGAAGGCGAGAATCATATCCGCTGCCGTTTCACTATCTATAAATGTGGTATCAATTTCATATATTTGTTCTGTCGCAAAAGCATCCGCCGTCTCGATTAAGATAACATCCAGGGCCTCTGCTTCGGCGTTCTCGCGAATCTTTGCCGCAGAGTATCCGCGGGGAGTCAGACGCTTTTCCAGAACATCCGGGCGGCAGCGGAGAATGATAACCTTCTCGCACGGGAGATAATGAGAAATTGCCCCCTCGACAAACCCGTCGAGGTCAGCATATGCCTCAGCCCACGCCTCGACATCCACCACGTCTGCCCCCATCTCATCATCATGCTCGAGAACATAGGGAGCAACCGTTGTCTTCAGGTCAAGGACAGCATGCCCGCGTCTGCGAAGCGCTTCGGCAACTGAGGTCTTGCCGGTTCCGGGCGTTCCGGTGATACCGATTAACACAGCTCCTTCACCGCCGCAAGGAAGCGCTCGTTTTCCCAGTCGTCTCCGATAGAGACGCGGACATACGTGTCTCCAAGACCCGGGAAACTGGAACAGGAACGAACAAGAACTCCCTTTTTCTGGAACTGCTTCACCGCATCATCGCTTAAAATCGGGGCGGTGTTGATAAGCACAAAGTTTGCCCCGCTTGGAAGCACCGGGAAGGGGATTTCCGCTTCGAAACGTTTTCTCCAGGAACGCACATGGGAGACTAACGCATCACGGCATTCCGGATTTTCAAGAGCCGCGGTTCCTGCCGCTTCCGAGACGCAGTTTAAGGAAAACGGCGTGACCCCTGCCATGTAGGGGCCGACGAACCATTCCGGAACAAAGGCATAGCCGATGCGAAGACCGGCAAGACCGTAGACTTTGGAAAGCGTTCTGCCGATGATGAGATTATCGTAGGAAAGCAGGCGGTAGTAATCCTCATCCGCGAACTCGATGTACGCACAGTCGAGGAAGAGGAAACCGTTGATATTCTGCAGAATCTTTTCCACATCTTCTGCCGGGACGGTCGTTCCGGTCGGATTGTTCGGAGTGCAGAGGAAGGAAAGCTTTGCATCCATTGCACCGCTGATGAAGGCATCCACATCAATGGTGAAATCCTCCTTTGCCGGGATGTTGACAATGTTTGCCGAGGCCGCCTTTGCGGCAAGACCGTAGACCGAGAAGGTCGGAGATGCAACAGCAACGGTATCTCCCGGTGCGACGACGACACGGATAACCGTCTCGATTACCCCGTCCATGCCGGAGCCGGAGACGACAACCGGCGCATCATAGATGTGCCGGCGGATGGCTTCGCGGATTTTTGCAGACGACGGGTCAGGGTAGCGGTTGATGTCTGTCAGTGCCGCGGCAGCCGCTTCCCGGATTGCCGGCGACGGCTCAAACGGGTTTTCGTTGGACGCTAAACGGGCAATTTTGTCAAACCCGGTCTCTTTGGCGATGTCAGCGGCAGAGGCCGCATAGACATATCCTTTCCCGTTAAATTCCGAGCGTATCTGCGGCTTCATTGATGACCTCAACAGCGCGGGCAATCTCTTCTGCGGAGATGACAAGCGGCGGCACCAGACGGATGTTGCCGTCTGCGGCGACATTGATTAAGACACCGTGGTTCTGACACTCAGCGGCAAGCTCTGCAGCACGGTCGCCGATGGTAAATCCGACCATTAAACCGCGGACACGCGGGTTAAAGCGGGCAAGACCTTCGCGGAAGAGTTCACCCTTGGCAGAGACTTGCGGAAGCACAGCGGAGATGACGTCATAGGTTGCAAGACCGGCGGCACAGGCAACCGGTCCTCCGGCAAAAGTACTGCCATGCTCGCTTCTGGTAAACTCCAGGCCTTCGCGGGCAATGATTGCGCCCATCGGGAATCCGGAGGCGATGCCTTTTGCAAGGGAGATGATATCCGGTTCAACCTTGCTGTGCTGGAAGGCAAACCATTCACCGGTTCTGCCCATACCGGTCTGGACCTCATCGACAATCATGTAGGCGCCTGCATCATCACAGATGTCGCGGACTCCCGGCAGGAAATCGTCATCCGGAATGATGACACCGGTCTCTCCCTGGATTGGTTCGAGAATGACTGCGGCGGTCTCTTTGGTTACGCGGTTTTTGAGGTCTTCCAGGTCTCCGTACTCGGCAAAGGTGCACGGCGTTCCAAGCGGCTCAAACGGTTCGCGGATTGCCGGTTTGTGGGTGACCGAAAGCGTTCCAATCGTTCGTCCGTGGAAGTCGTGGGTAAAGGAGACAAAGTTCCTGCGGCCGGAGCGGACCTTGGCAAGTTTCAGAGCGGCTTCGTTTGCCTCGGCTCCGCTGTTTCCGAAGAAGACCTTTCCCATGCCGGATGCCTTGGAGAGCTTCTCTGCAAGCTCTGCCTGGCCTTCGATATAGTAGAGGTTGGAACAGTGGATTAACTTCTGCGCCTGGGAACAGATGGCTTCAACCACTTTCGGGTGGCAGTGTCCCGTACTGCAGACAGCGATTCCTGCCACCAGATCAAGATATGCGTTTCCGGCGTCATCGAAAACCGTACATCCTTCTCCTTTGACAATCTGCATCGACCGTCCAAAGCAGGGCATGAAATACTGAGCGTCAAGTTCTTTGTACGTCATTTTTTGTGCTTTCCAATTTATGTGTATAATTTTGCGCTTGAAGTGTTTATAGGCGTCGGAGGGACGAGTGCGTAAACATTTTTGATATAGTAAGGCCAACATATAGGGATATGAAAATCCTTGTTGCCGGAGGCGGCGGACGAGAACATGCAATCTGTGCAGCACTGTGTAGAAACAGCGATGTTGAGCTCTACAGTGTAATGGGAAAGAAGAACCCGGGAATCGCAAAACTTGCCCGTGAGGTTTTCCTCCACGCAGAGACCGATGTGGAAGCAGTTGTTGACTTCGCAAAACAGCACAATATCAAATACGCCGTAATAGGACCTGAAGCACCGCTGCAGGCAGGTCTTGCAGATGCTCTTGCAAAAGCCGGAATCGGCTGTGTGGGACCAAAGAAGGATGCAGCAAGAATCGAGACCGACAAGGGATTCTGCCGGGAGCTGATGCAGAAGCACGGCATTGCCGGATGCCCCGGATATAAGATTTGTAAAACCCCGGAAGAGGCGGCAGAATATATCCGCTCCTATGAAGGAGAGCTTGCCGTAAAACCAACCGGACTTACCGGCGGCAAAGGCGTCAAAGTCATGGGTGAACAGGTGGACCGGGATGGCGCTGTTGAATATGCCTTAACCCTCAAGGACCAGGAGATTATCTTGGAAGAGCGCCTGCTCGGTGAAGAGTTCACTTTAATGGCCTTCACCGACGGAAAGACTCTTGTTCCAATGCCTCTTGTGCAGGACCACAAGCGTGCATTCGAAGGCGATGTCGGACCAAACACCGGCGGAATGGGCTCGTACTCTCTTGAGACCCACAAGTTCCCGTTCGTCTCCGACGCAGACTATGATGCGGCATTCACTATCATGAAGGAGACCGTTGCAGCCCTTGCCGCTGAGGGATGCCCGTACCAGGGAATTCTCTACGGTCAGTTCATGAACACCAGAGACGGCCCGAAGGTCATCGAGTTCAACGCACGCTTCGGCGACCCGGAGGCAATGAATGTCTTAACCCTTCTCGACGCTGATTTTGCCGTTATTGCCGAGCACATTGCAGAAGGCTGTCTTGCGGCAGAGGACGTCTCTTTTGCAAAGAAGGCAACCGTCTGCAAGTACCTTGTCCCGACCGGATATCCGGATGCACCGCACGCCGGAGACCCAATCACCACCGGGGCTGCAGACAACACGGTCCTCTACTATGCAAACGTTGTGGAGAACAACGGTGTTTTAGAGACCATCACCTCCCGCACGATGGCATATGTCGGTGTCGGCGACTCTCTCGAGGAGGCGGAGAAGTATGCAGAGGCCGCCTGTAAGAATGTCAGCGGAAACGTCCGCTACAGAAGCGATATTGGAACTGCCGCACTCTTTGCAAAACGCATTGCTCACATGGATGAGCTGAGGAAGTAAGCATGAAGGATTTTCTCTCTATCTCTGACCTCACCCCTGAGGCATACGATGATATCTTAACCCTCGCCGCCCGGATGAAACGCCAGCGCTCCGCAGGCGTTCCGCATCCGTATCTTGCCGGAAAGAACCTCGGTATGATTTTCGAGAAGGCATCCACCAGAACCCGTATCTCCTTCGATGTGGGAATGCATGAGCTTGGAGGGTACGCTCTCTACTTAAACTCCAAAGACACCCAGCTCGGCCGCGGAGAGACGGTGCCGGATACAGCACGAGTAATGTCGCGTTTCCTGCAGGGTGTTATCATGCGTACCTACAAGCATGAGACGATTACCGAGTTTGCAAAATACGCCAGCATTCCGGTCATCAACGCATTATCCGACAAGGAACACCCATGCCAGATTATGGCTGACTCCTTAACGCTGAAGGAGAAGTTCGGCGAGTTAGACGGTCTGCGCATTGCCTGGATTGGTGATGGAAACAATGTGGCAAACTCTCTTATCATGGCCTCGGTGCAGACCGGAATGGAAATCGCGGTCAGTACGCCGAAAGGATACGAGCCGGACCCGGAGGCGGTTTCTTTTGCAAAAGAGAACGGCGGAAAGGTCGTGTTCTACGATGACCCGGTTGATGCGGTCAGAGATTCCCACGCAATCTATACCGACACCTGGATTTCCATGGGAGAAGAGGACATCAAGGATGAGAAGCTGAAGGACTTTGTCGGCTACCAGTTAAACATGGACCTGCTGAAAAAAGCTGCCGACGATGCGCTGGTTCTCCACTGTCTGCCGGCACACAGAGGCGAGGAGATTACGGATGATGTTATCGACTCGCTGCAGAGCGGTGTCTGGGATCAGGCAGAGAACAGACTGCACGCCCAGAAGGCAATTCTCGTCCGCCTGTTAAACCATGAACTTTGAGACGCAGGCAGAGTTTACCCGTATTGGTCGCCGGCTGTTTTCCGAGCATTTGGTCGGCGGCAACTTCGGCAATATGAGCAGACTCACGCCGGAAGGGTATTTCATTACCCGCACCGGTTCGTATCTCGATGCAGAGCCGGCAGAGTTGGTCTTAATGCCGAGAAACGGGAGAATGACGCCCGGAGCATCCAGTGAATGGCGGGTACATACCGCGGTTTACAATGCAACGGAGCACGAGGCTGTTGTGCATGCCCATCCTCAGCATGCCGTAGCGCTTTCGCTTCTCTATGATACCATTAGAACCGTTGACAGCGAGGGACAGCTTTTCGCTTCGGAGATTCCGGTGGTGGAAGGCGCCTGCGGTTCGCAGGCATTAGCCGATGCGGTAGCTGATGCGCTCTGCACCTCGAAGGTTGTCATCGCTAAAGGCCACGGCACCTTCGCTGCGGGAAAATCGCTGGACGAGGCATATCTCTTTACCTCACTTGCGGAGCATTGCTGTAAAGTGCTGTATCTGTTAAAGACAATGCAGTAACCCTGAGGCTAAGCCGCAGGTGCATGCCTCACAGGCGTCGCGGGCATACGGGCGCGGGGCAGATTGCTGTAAGGTGCTGTATTTACTGAAGACGATGCAGTAATTCCAACACCATCTTCTTTTTTTTAATTCTTTCCCATCTGTATTTATACAAACAGAAGATATTACCACCGCGTGAGTCGCGGCTACGCTAAGCACAAACAAAAACGCCCAATAAACAAACTAAATAAAAAAAAAAGAATTACTGTGGTGGGACTCTTCTCACCATCAGTTTGACGTCACCGGTACCGAGCTGAATCGGCTGACCGACGATAACGTTCTCGGTAACACCGGAGAGCTCATCGAACTCGTGGGCAATCGCTGCATCGAGTAAGTGATTGACGGTAACTTCGAAACTTGCACGGGAAAGAACCGATTCTTTCTCGCCTGCGATACCGTGACGACCAATCTGCTTGACTTCGCCGTCCATACACATGATGTCAGCAACTAACATAATGTGTCTGCGGTCGACGCTGATACCCTGTTCCTTTAAGGTTGCGTATGCCTCGTCGATGGTTGCGGCACGGGCTGCCTCGATACCTAAGGTGGAGGCAATCTCTGCAATGTTGTTGGTCTTGGTTCTCTTACAGTCAACACCTTCGATTTCGAAGACATCCTTTAAGTTCGAACCTTCTGTGTGGAGAATGTACTCGTCGTTCTCCTTTCTGACCACGACACGGCGGATATCGTCAATACCCTGAACGATAACCTGTCTGACGTGCTCTGCAAGCTGGAAGAGGTTCTGATAGGAGTCCTCATTCTTCGGGATGAACTTTAAGATACCCTCAACCTCATCAGTCTCGACCTCGAACTCGCGGTAGTGACGCTTGTCGCGAATCTTCTGCGGAGCCTTTGCAAGGACCTCGGATACGGCAATCTTTCTCTTCTTGCAGACATCCTTGTTCACCTGAACTAAGACGCACATCTCTGCGATATCGGTTTCGATATCACCGAACTCGTGAAGCGGTGCTGCCTCAATCTTCCAGGAAACCTCACGTGCCTTGTCACGGCTCTCGCGGAACTCCTCGTCGAGGAAGATAGTCATCGTCGGAGTGGACGGCTCCTTTCTGGCGTCCATAATCTCGATGAGACGCGGAAGACCGAGCGTAACGTTAATTTCAGCCACACCCGCGAAGTGGAACGTACGCATGGTCATCTGAGTACCCGGTTCACCAATCGAGTGGGCTGCGTTGATACCGACTGCCTCACACGGCTGGACACGGGTCATCTGGAACTCGCGGTTGATACGGGCGACAATCTCCTCGAACTGCTCGTCAGTGACATCCTTTCCGGCGTCGTGCTTGGAGGTTAAAATCTTCACCAGCTCAGTAGTGGTGGAGACCGGCATGTTCTCGTCGATTAAACGCTGGATTCTCTTGTGGAGGTGGTCTAAGTCAAGCTCTTCGAGCTCTTCCTCGGTCTTTCCTTCTGCCCACTTCTTGGTTAACTCAAAGAGGGTTTTTGGAAGATTCCAGGACAGAATCTCGCGGGCAATCGGAGAAAGCTCAATCTCTTCCTCTTTCTTTGCCTTCTTGGCGCGGCTCTTCTTCTCAGCGACCTCCGGAGTCTCCTCGACAACCGGGGTTTCCTCTAAGGCTGCGTTGACTTTTTCCTCTAAAGACTTCTCTGTCATCTTAGATCTCCTCCTTTAAGACAGACTCAGCGATACCCTTGACATCAACCGGCAGACCGGATGCGGACTTTGCCGGGTCGGTACCGTCTTCACCGTAGACGAACTGGATAATCTTACCGCCGGTACTTCTGACCGTTCCGTCGTATGCGACCTTTAAGTCCTGCAGTGCGTTAATCATACGGCGCTGCAGATAACCGGACTGGGAAGTACGGACTGCAGTATCGACAAGACCTTCTCGACCTCCAATTGCGTGGAAGAAGAATTCAGTCGGAGTAAGACCGGACTTGTAGGAGTTTCTGACGAAACCGTGTGCGCCTGCTCCCTTGTCTCCGCGTCTGAAGTGCGGCAGGGTTCTGTCCTCGTAACCTCTGGACAGACGCTCACCACGAACTGCCTGCTGACCGATACAGCCTGCCATCTGTGCCATGTTCAGCATGGAACCACGGGCACCGGATACGGCCATAACCACAGAGGAGTTCTCGAAACCTAAGTGTCTGGATGCGATATCACCAGTACGGTCACGAGCTTTACCGAGCTGACTCATGAGCTGTAACTCTAAGGTTTCTTCCGGAGTTCTTCCCGGCATCGGTTCTAAGTGTCCCTGTTCGAAGATGGCAATCTTCTGTGCTGCATCAGACTCTGCCTGATCTAAGACATCGCGAATCTGCTTGTGTTCGTTCTTTCCCAGGTCAGTATCGTTGATACCGTAGCTGAAACCGTTGAGCATGATTGCACGAATGGACAGCTTGGTTAAGTCGTCAATGTAGTCGCGTGCTCTGCGGGTACCGTGCAGACGGATGATTCTGTTCAGGATAGTTCCATCCATAGCACCGACAGACTTCTTGTCGATGGTTCCGGAAAGGAGTTCTCCGTCAACGATTCTGACGAATGCGTCGTTCGGACATCCTGCTGCGGAGTCCTTAGTACACGGGTTGCAGTTCTGACAGCAGGTTGCCTTGTAGAACATGCTGACATCCTTCGGCAGAATGACCGAGAATGCCTGCTTGTTGCTCCAGTACGGAACGCCGTCAACAATCTTGCCCGGTTCCGGCATCTTGTCCATCTTGGTGTACTTTAAGAGGTACAGGAACTCGGACTTGGTGTACCATTTGGTCTGGTTGGTTAAGATGAAGATACCGGAGATGTGGTCGTGAAGACCGCCGATAATCGGTGCTCCGAATCTCGGGGATAAAATGTTCTCCTGAACAGCGACCAGAAGCTCTGCTTCTGCACGGGCTTCTTCGGTCTGCGGAACGTGTAAGTTCATTTCATCACCATCAAAGTCTGCGTTATACGGTGGACATACTGCCGGGTTTAAGCGGAATGTTCTGCCGTTCATGACCTTGATTCTGTGGGACATAATGGACATTCTGTGCAGAGACGGCTGACGGTTGAAGAGAACGATATCGCCGTCACGCAGCTGTCTGTCAATCTTCCATCCCGGCTCAATCATTTCTGCAACGGTGTCACAGTTTCCTTCCGGTCCTGCAATCAGTCTGATTCTTCTGCCGTCAGGTCTGTTTACATAGTTTGCACCGCACGGGTCGCGAAGGGTTGGTCTGTGCGGGCCAATGCGAATCATTGCACGGATATCTTCGATGTTCTGCTTGGTAACTCTGACCGGAACAGACATCTCGTTGGCGATAGCGAGCGGAACACCAACCTCACCGACGGATAAGTTCGGGTCCGGGGAGATAACGGTACGTGCGGAGAAGTTGACACGCTTACCGGAGAGAGAACCTCTGAAACGTCCGTCCTTACCCTTTAATCTCTGGGATAAGGTCTTGAGCGGACGTCCCGAGCGGTGTCTTGCCGGCGGACAGCCTGCGACTTCGTTGTCGAGATAGGTTGTTACGTGGTACTGCAGTAACTCCCATAAATCCTCAATAATGAGCTGCGGAGCACCTGCATCCTGGTTTTCTCTGAAGCGCTGGTTGATTCTGATGATATCAACAAGCTTGTGGGTTAAGTCATCTTCAGAACGCTGACCGTTTTCAAGGATAATGGACGGGCGGACCGTTACCGGCGGAACCGGAAGAACGGTTAAGACTGCCCACTCCGGGCGTGCTACGTCCGGGTCGATTCCAAGGAGTCTGAGGTCATCGTCCGGGATACGCTCTAAGCGCTCGCGGATGTCTGCGGAGGTTAACTTCTGCTCGGTCTTGATGGTCTTTCCGGTGTTCTCGTCAACAACGGAGATGACTTCAACGAAGGAGGTCGGCTTTTCGAAGTTAATCTTGTACTGCTGTTCACCGCAGTACGGGCAGACGCGCTCCTTCTTGACGTCTTTCTCGCCGATGGTCTCAGCGGAGTACGGGTCGTCTTCTAAGGCAGAGAACTTTTCAATCTCTTCCTTGTCGAGAAGCAGTCTTCCGCAGTCACGGCAGGTGATACGGAGCAGTTTTCTGATTAAACGGGTGTATCCGACGTGGATAACCGGCTTTGCAAGGTCAATGTGACCGAAGTGTCCCGGGCAGTCTCCCTGCTTCTGACCACAGGTCTTGCAGCGAAGACCAGGGTCGATAACACCAAGACTTGGATCCATTAATCCCTTCGGGTACGGGAATCCGTCATCATCATAGGTGTCCGGCCAGATGACCTTACAGACACTCATGTCACGAATCTGTTTCGGGGAAAGAAGACCGAACTCGATCTTTCCGATTCTCTTTGGCGAGGTCATACCATATCCTCCAGTTTCAGTCTCGGGGCTATACCCATACTCTTCATCTCATCAAGCAGGAGCTTGAATGCGTAACTCATCTCAACTTCGTAAATGTCAGTCTCGGCACCGCAGGCAAGACATCTGGTTGCCTTCTGCTTTGCGTCATACATGGCGACCATACCGCAGCGGGCACAGACGTACTGCTTGACTGCATCGGACTCGTCTAAGAGACGTTCCTTTAAGGCCATAGCTGCACCGTGTCCAATCATGACATCACGTTCCATTTCTCCGAAACGAAGACCTCCCTCACGGGCACGTCCTTCGGTCGGCTGGCGGGTTAAGACCTGGACCGGTCCGCGGGATCTTGCGTGCATCTTGGTGGATACCATGTGGTACAGCTTCTGGTAGTAGATAACACCGATGTAGATATCTGCGTGGAATCTGCGTCCGGTGATACCGTCGTACATGACTTCACGGCCGGTGTGGGCAAATCCTGCCTGGTTTAACTGGTGACGGAGAACCTGTTCTCGGGTTAAGGTATTGTTCTTGATGTCCTTTCCAATCTCCTTGTCCTTTAACAGGCGTTCCTGTGCGAACGGAGAGTCGAAGATCTTCTCAACAGAGGTCTTTCTGAAAGAGGTTGCGTTGACACGGGAACCTTCAAGGGAACCTGCTTTTCCGCCAATCATCTCGAGCATGTGTCCGATGGTCATACGGGACGGGACTGCGTGTGGGTTGATGACTAAGTCAGGGGAGATACCTTCTGCGGTGAACGGCATGTTCTCCTGCATGGTGATAAGACCGCAGACACCCTTCTGTCCGTGTCTGGATGCGAACTTGTCGCCGATTTCCGGGACACGAAGGTCACGGGTTCTGACCTTGACAAGGCGGGAGGAGTTCTCGGACTCCGTAACGATTACAGTATCGACGATACCGGTCTCGTTGCTTCTCATGGTGATGGAAGTGTCGCGGCGCTTTTCAACAGCTAAGAGTTCTCCGGTCGGCTCTTCGAGGAAACGCGGCGGGGAGGTCTTTCCGATTAAGACATCCTTTTCCTTGACGATGGTCTCCGGGTTGATGATACCGTCAACGTCAAGGTTAACGTAGGATCCAGGTCCGTGGGAACCGGTGATGTCGTCTTCCGGCTTTTCAATTCTGTCAACCTGTCCTCCAGGGTATCTGCGCTCTTCACCTTCGTAGGTTCTGAAGAAGTGGGAACGGCCGACTCCGCGCTCGACAGATGCCTTGTTGAAAATCAGTGCATCTTCAATGTTGTATCCTTCGTAGGAGATGATAGCGACACAGAAGTTCTGTCCCTGCGGGCGCTTGTCAGAACCGATTAACTCTGCTGCCTGGGTGTGCACCATTGGGACCTGTGCATAGTGGAGCATGTGTCCTCTGGTGTCCGGGCGGAGCTTCATGTTGGACTGGGCAAAACCTAAGGCCTGCTTAATCATACCTGCTCCCATGGTAACACGCGGAGATGCATTGTGCTCCGGGAACGGAACGTGTGCTGCTCCGATACCAAGGATTAAGGACGGATCGATTTCCAGGTGGGTGTGTTCCGGCTTTAAGTCCTCTTCCTGAACGGCGATGTATAAGTCGTCTTCCTCTTCTGCATCGATGAACTCAATCTTACCCATCTTGATAAGGTCCATGAATTCATAGGTGCCGTTTCTGACATTCTCGACATCTTCCGGGGTGACGGTCGGCACACCGTTTTCCACAACGATTAACGGTCTGCGGGCACGTCCTCTGTCGGTGTTGATGACAATTTCGTTACTGTAGTCCTTGTAGGAAATGTTGACTTCAGTGGAAACCTGTCCCGAACGTCTCATCTGACGGAAGTGACGGGTGAATCCTTCTGCATCGTCGACCTTTCCGATTAATGCGCCGTCAACGAATACACGGGCCATTTTCTTCTCCATATTTACTCACTCCTGATTGGCTGGATATCCATACCCTGAATGACGTGAAGGATTTCTTCTTCGTCTGTTCCTTTGCTGATTTCAACAAGCTGTGCGAAGTTCTTTACTAAACCGCAGTTCGGACCTTCCGGAGTCTCGGACGGGCAGATTCTTCCCCACTGGGTCGGGTGAAGATCACGAGCTTCGAAGTGCGGCTGGGAACGGGAAAGCGGGGAGATGACACGGCGCAGGTGGGAAATGACAGACATGTGGTCGATTCTGTCCATAAGCTGCGAGACACCGGTTCTGCCGCCAACCCAGTTTCCGGTTGCGAGCGGGTGGATTAAACGCTCGGTTAAGACATCTGCTCTGACAACGGTTCCGATAGCTAACTCTCTGTGGCGCATGCTGGCGCGTTCAAGCTGGTACTTGACATCACGGGTGAGTCTGTTTAAGGAGATACGGAAGAGATCTTCCATTAAGTCACCGGCGAGCTTTAAGCGCTTGTTGGAGTAGTGGTCTTTGTCGTCGATTCTTCTCTTGCTTAATGCAAGGTCGAAACAGGCTTCTGCCATACGGCCGAGGAACTCTGCCTTTGCAACGCGGACATCGCGTGCGTACTCTGCGTAACCCTCGTCTCCCGGTTTTAAGTTTGCCGGGATTAAGTAGTTTAAGTGCGGCAGGAGGTAGCTGTCGAGGACAAACTCGGCGCGCTTTCTCTGGTAGTCCTTGGTCTGGTTCGGTGCGAGCTTCTTTCCGACATACATGACACCTTCTTCTACGGTTGCACACTCGCTTTCTTCGAGGTTCTGCATCATGTAGGTTAAGATGTCTTCGTCAAGGGAAACTGCGGACACGATTTCCTCATCAGACTCGAGACCTAATGCCCGCATTAAATCAGCGAATCTGAGGTGACCGGCAACGGACGGGAAGGAAACATCGAGGAGGTTCTTCTTGTTCTTCTCGACAACGACGAGTGCACGGTATCCTCTGAACTGGGAGAACACCTTTGCTACGTGAATCTGTTCGTTGTAGCGCTCGGTGTACTCAGTCATGATCTTGTTGGATGCTAAATCCTCTAAGGTCATTAAGACACGCTCAGTACCGTTTACAATGAAGTATCCTCCCGGATCGCACGGGTCTTCTCCCTGCTCGGTTCTCTCGTCAACGGAAAGACCGCAGAGGTTACAGACCTTGGATCCGATCATAACCGGTAACTGTCCGATAGTAGTCTCCTGAACCGGGAACACTTTGTCTCCCTGGTGGAGAGTCATCTCGAGGACCATTGGTGCCGCATAGGTTAAGTTTCTCAGGCGTGCTTCTGTCGGGTAGAGCTTGCTCTGGGAACCGTCTGCTTCACGGACGATTGGCTTTTCCACGCGGATGTTTCCGAGTTCAACCCAGACCGGCTCCTGGTTCTTGCCGCGGTTGACGATTTCGGTTTCAACGATTCTCTGTTCGTTTACCACTTTCTGGAGGTTGTGCTCGATGAAGTGGTTGTACGAATCAAGCTGGTGGCGGGCAACGTGTTCCTGAGAGAAATACGCGCCGGATAATACGCTTCTGTCGATCATGATTCTTCTTCCGTGGTTACTTCTTCGGCCGTCTGACAACTAAGCGGTAGGACGTTGCCTCTCCTGCTGTCTGGCTTTTTCTAATAATACGAATGACATTTCCGGGTTTTCCGCCGCAGGCTTTGATAGCCGGGTCGTCGTGGTAAATCTTCGGAAGCTGGTCTTCGCTGATGTCGAAGGTCTTCAGAAGGTCAGTTACCTCCTCTCCGGTCATGATCTGATGGTCCGGGACCATCTCATGCAGTAATACATTGAGTCGTGTCATATAGCTCCTAATCAGATTCCTTTTCTTTGGATACTTTTTGTCTTGCTGCTGATTGTTCTGGTAGCTGTTTCTTCGAGTAAAAAGTGTGTTTCTTCGGCGTTTTTCGATGCCCCAATGGGCCGCCGGTGGAGTGAGTGTAAAAAGCACGCTCAGGATAAATGAGATAGTCTCCTCTTTTGAGTTGCTATTTCAAAAAATCCGGGCGTGAAGCGGGCCACGAGGGATTTGAACCCCCGACCTGCGGATTAAAAGTCCGACGATCTGCCTGACTGATCTAGTGGCCCGAGAGAGTTTCCTGCGAAACTGCCTAAATAAATTGGTCGTTCTCAAATATAAATATATCTGACCAATGCTCCGCACGCAGAGAGAACCGCGCCGAAGATACGTATCCGAAAGCGCGGAAGACAACAAAGGGTCAAAGGCGGTGGAAAACGCGCAAAGAATGCATTGGTATTTAGTGTACGAAAGAACTCAAAAGAAAGTATGCTGATATGGGGATTCGAACCCCAGTAGCCGGCGTGAGAGGCCGGCATGATTGGCCACTACACTATATCAGCACTTGATGTTGCGTAATAAGATACGACTCATACATATTTATAATTATCGATTTAGAATACAGCAAAGCCCAGAGATTTATCTAATACCAGCGCTAACTAATATAGACAACATGGGTTTTGATGAAGAGATTCGTGCTATTGAGGACGAGATACGAAATACCAAATATAACAAAGCGACCTCACAGCACATAGGACGTTTAAAGGCGAAGCTTGCCAAGATGAAGGACGAGGCGGTCATGCGCGCCATGAAATCCGCCGGCGGAGGCGAAGGGTACGCAGTCAAGAAGAGCGGAGACGGAACAATTGTCCTGGTCGGATTCCCATCTGTTGGTAAATCCACGCTTCTCAACCGCTTAACCGGCGCGGAAAGTCAGACCGGCGCATATGCGTTCACCACGCTTACCGTCGTCCCGGGTTTAATGGAATATAAGGGCGCAAAAATCCAGATTTTAGATATTCCAGGATTAATTGCGGGAGCAGCCATGGGTAAAGGCCGCGGAAAGGAAGTTATCGCCGTGGTTCGAACCGCAGACTTAATTGTCATCTTAGGCGATGTCTTCAACGCAGTGCACGTTGATGTCTTAATGCGGGAACTCTACGACTCCGGTATCCGCATCAACAAGGAAAAACCGGACATCACCATCAAAAAGACCACCTCCGGCGGAGTATCTCTCCACACCGTAGGAGCCTCCTCGGTTAACATCGAGGAAGTGCGCGCAATCCTTGCCGAGAACAAGATTATGAACGCAGAGGTTCTCTGCCGCGGAAAGGACATCACGCAGGACGACATCGTCGATGCCATGATGGGCAACCGTATGTACATCCCGGCATTTATCGCCATCAACAAGGTCGATTTAATTACGCCGGAGCAGAGAAAGGAGGTCGAGGACCACATGCGCGAGAAGTACGGCGTTGACCCGATTATGATTTCCGCGCACGCAAAATACAATATCGACACTCTGCAGGATGCCATCTACGACCACTTAGGCTTCGTGCGCATTTACTTAAAGCCGTACGGACATGAGGCTGACATGGACGAACCAATGATTATGCGCAAAGGAACCAAGATTGAGGACATCTGTAAAAGACTTCACCGCGACTTCGTCGACCAGTTCCGCTATGCAAAAATCTGGGGTCCGTCCGTCAAACACGATGCGGCAAAGGTCGGTCTCCAGCACGTCGTTGCAGACGGCGATATTGTCACTATCGTGACAAAACTCTAATCACCCTTCTTTTTTCCCACTCATCGACCACAAGTGTTTAATTAGATGTCGTACACATTTCTAGATATTGTCTATGTCCCGCAAAGTCTTCCGCAATGATGCGGTAAAAGAAGTTCCCTACACAGAAGAGGCAAAGCGCTCACTCTACTCCATGCTGGAGTTCGGATTGAGCCATGCCTCCGGAAAAGCCGAAGCTCTGCAGTACTTCAATACCTCCATATCGTACGCAGAACTGTTAGAACTCGTCAAAACCTGTGCCGCAGGGTTTGTGAAACTCGGCGTGAAAAAAGGCGACAAGGTAACCATCTGCCTTCCAAACATTCCGCAGTGTGTAATCGCTGTCTATGCCGTAAACCGGATTGGCGCAGTCTGCAATCTGGTGCATCCGCTCTCCACCAAGGAAGAGATTGAGTACGCAGTAAACCTCACCAAGAGCCGCGTCATCTTAACCTTCGAGATGAACGAAGGACACTGCCGCGACCTG
>JAGARL010000038.1 GCA_017622255.1 Methanocorpusculum sp. | reverse complement strand
TCTGAACTTCATCGCCATAATTCTTCGAAAACATCAGTGACACCGAAATGAAGCCCTGCAGAAGAAAACCCTTTCATACATAGGACACTAATACTTTCTCATCATCATGGACAAAATACGATACTATGATATCCGCTGTGTCAACGGAGACACCACTTCCATCCAGATAGAAAACGGCGAGATTGAAAACGCCGGTTCTTCGTACTATGGAAAAGCCTTAGTCCGTGTTCTCGGCGAAAACGGCTGGGGATACTGCTGTGTATCTCCCTTTGACATGGACGATGCAAAAGCAAAAGAGGCAGCCCTTGAAAAGGCTGCCCGCGCTGCAAAGCTTGCGGCAGTCAAAGCAGACATTGCAGACGTCCCCTACGGCACCCCGCGTTCCTGGAATGCCGCAGCAAAAGAACAGGCAGAGCGTCCGCTGGAAGAAAAGGCAGCAGACCTCCTGCTCCTCGAAAAGGCTGCCAGAATTGACGAAATTGCGGCAACCTCCGCACGCTATGCCGAACAGTACCAGACAGTCTTCTTTGAGGACTGCAACGGCTACGAGGCGCAGTCCTCTGTCTGCAGAACGCTTTTTACCGTCAGTGCCGTTGCTGTCCGCGGAACGGATATGCAGATGAACTACGAACAGGAGGCAGTGGTCGGCCCGCTGCGCATCACTGACTACCTGGACAAAGGAGCACTCTGCGCAAAGACGGCAGTCGATCTCCTCTCCGCATCCGCAGTTCCGGGAGGAAAAATGCCTGCAGTCCTTGACCCTGCAATCGGCGGCGTTTTTGCGCATGAAGCGGTAGGACATGCAAGCGAGGGAGACCAGATTAGAGACGGTGTTTCCGTTCTCGGCGACAAACTGGGAACGCAGGTCGGCTCAAAACTGGTGACCATCATTGACGACCCGTCAATGCATGGTTACGGCTACGAACCGTTCGATGCGGAAGGCGTTGCGGCAGGACCGGTTGAACTGATTAAAAACGGTGTGGTAAACAAGTTCATGCACTCCCGCGAGACACTGGCAGCAGTCGGCCTCGACACAGGAGAGGCAGGCCACGCCAGAGCCGAACCGGGAATGAATCCCTTAGTCCGTATGAGCAACACCTACATCAAGGAAGGAGATGCTTCCTATGAAGAAATCCTTGAGACCTGCAGAAACGGTGTTCTCTTAATTGGCTCCCGCGGCGGTCAGGTTGATCCGGGACGCGGGGTGTTCCAGTTCAATGCAAAGTACGGATACTTAATCGAAAACGGCGAGACCACCCGTATGCTTCGTGATGTCTCCCTTTCCGGAGACATTCTCTCCGTCCTCCACAACATCGCATTATGCGGAAAGGAGCGCAGGATGTCATCAGGCATGTGCGGAAAAGGTCAGGCAGTTCCGGTCTCGGACGGGGCGCCGCATGTCTATCTGACGGAAGCGACCGTTGGAGGTGCAGGAAATGAGTGAAATTGATATTGAGGCAATCCTTCGTCAGGGTGCAAAGCAGGCTGATGAAGTTGAGGTGTATGTTTCCCGCTATGAGGATTTATCTCTGGAACAGCGGCAGATGGCAGTATCCTCCGTCTTTGAGCATGCCGGACAGAACATCTACATCCGCGTGGTAAAGGATGGAAGAATTGGTGTTTCCGCAACGTCTGATCCGACCAGAATTGATGACTGCATGAAGTCTGCCGTATCTTCCGCAAACCTTTCGGAAAATATTGCGGGCTGGGCAGGACTGCCGGACAAGGCAGATATTCCGGCAGGAAAAGACCCGTACGATGACTCTCTGGAAATTTCCGCAGATACCGCGGCAGAGTATCTGTCCCGGATGAATGCCGGAGCGGAGAAGTATGCCGAAGCCAGAGTTGTTACCGCAGGCGTTACGCTGATGAAGGGGTCATCCATCTTAGCGAACAGCAACGGCGTCTGGCTTGAGCGGAAGTTCTCGGACATCTCGCTTGGCATTGACGCAATCTGTGAGGGTTCGACCGGATATGACAGTGACTCCGCGCCGTTTGCCTCCCGCCTGAATCCGGAAAAGGTCGGAGAACAGACAGCATTTTTCGCAACCGCATCCCGCAACGGCGAGATGAT
>JAGARL010000309.1 GCA_017622255.1 Methanocorpusculum sp. | reverse complement strand
TTCCGAAGAGGAAATCAAAAATACCCACTTCAAGAAACGCCGGAAGTGCGGTTATCAGAAGATAGCCGAGAATAAAAATGACTGCAAGGGAAGCAAAAAGGGCGGAGGTGAACCACACTCCGCGAATACCGCTTTCCTTCCAGTTTGTGATTTTTCTCATGATTATTCTACTGCAGGAATAAATCCGCTGTCTTTGAGAATCTGCTGTCCTTCCTCTGAGAGAATGAAGGCAAGATAATCTGCTGCGAGTCCTTCCGGTTCACCGTTGGTAACCATCAGAAGCGGACGGTTGATTTCATAAATTCCGGAGATAACATTGTCCACCGTTGGAGCAACACCGCCGATGCTGAATGCCTTGAGGCTGTCGTCAACATACTCTAAGGAGACATATCCAATTGCCCCCGGGGTAATAGAGACTGCCTGAGCAACTGCACCGTTGGAGTTTAACTCCTGCATCTCTTTTGCGGCATCCTCTTTATTCAGGACAAACTCAGTAAAGAATTCTCGAGTGCCAGAGGAACTGTCGCGTCCGATTAAAACAATTTCCGAATCAGCGCCGCCGACTTCTTTCCAGTTGGTAATCTCTCCCTGATAGATTGCCTTTACCTGTTCTAAGCTTAAGTCAGATACCGTGTTGGACGGGTGGCCGACAAGAGCAATTCCGTCTTTTCCAACAACGAATTCCTTTAAGGTGTTACCCTCTTTTTCCGATGCTTTCAGATCGCGGGAAAGCATGCCGATATCAGCAGTACCGCCGATAACAGATGTTGCGCCAACGCCGGAACCGCCGCCGGAAACCTGAATATCTGCATTGCTGTGCTGATTCATGTACTCTTCAGCAGCCGCCTGTGCAACCGGCAGGACAGTGGTTGAACCTGCAATGCTGATGGTCTCAGTGTCTTCTGTGCTGATACATCCGGCACCAAAGACGGCGGTCAGAAGAAGTATGACAAGGGCAAACCCTCCCAAAATATGATTTTTACGTGTAGTCATAACCAAATACAGATTATTTCTGATTCGATATAGGCATATTCGACATAGATATAGTAAAAGCAAGAATATATAGAAGATATAGAGACACTTTCTCTATAGGGAATTGTGATACCTTCCTCAAGGACAACATCTTTCTTCTACCGCGTGAAACAATAGAATACTTATGGCTGACATCGTCCAAAACGCCTCGGAAAAACCGGAAATCCAGGCTGCTGTTCTGCCGAAAATTGAAGAGGAGGAAGCGAAAGCGCTCGCCTGCGAATGGATTGAATCGCAGAACTTCTTCTCCCGGAAACAGTCATACCGCATCGGCCGTGCAGTCCTGGTGTACTATCCGTTCTGGGAATTTGTCCGCGAAGACGGAGCACAGACAAAAACCACTCTCCGCCCTGCCTGCGGAACACTCATGACTGATTTGCAGAAACTGCAAAGAACAACAGCCCCCTCAGAAATACTTCCGGCAGACCTTGCCACACTTCCAATAACCATAGATGCCGCATACTATTATCCGGAAACACACGGCATCCCGCGCGGAGAGCGGCTCGTTGCCGTTCCCTTCTGGCTCATCAGCTACAAAATACAGAAAAGTATCTACATGCTCAAAATCGATGCGGAAACCGGAGAAGTCATGCCGGAATGGCATCCCTTCAAAGAATCCGTGAACTGGAAAAAGATTGCCGCAGTATCCTTCGTACCGCTTATCCTAATCAGCCTCATTGCTGTCCTTCTGCATCCGGTATTCTTCATCCTTGACGTCGCGGTTGTCATCTTCCTGGTGTATCAGAGTAAAATGTTCTCGCTCATAAACGAGCGCCGCAAGGAGGAACAGAATGGTTCTTGAGCGTGCTGTTGAAGACCGCATTGTTGAGTCCATGTACCCTGCAAAAATCACCCGCGGGGTTGCGGATAAAGCAGTCCGCAAGTGGTTCTCCAAAGGAATAAAAGCGCCTGACCTTGCAGAAAAGGCACAGATTACCGAAAACTATCTGCTCTACCTGCCGTTCTGGCGCTTCATCGCACAGGGAAAAGCGGTCGGCTGCGGATACTCGGAGTATCACGAAGCATCCGGGAATGTTCTCAGAAACGTCTTTGAAGAACTCGTAGATGAGGAGTTTGTCTGGACAGAATGTGCCTGCGACACTGGAAAATACGGCATCCACGAACTCTGGGTTGAACCGGGAGGAGAAGTCCCGTATGTTCCGGGAAGTGTTGCGTCGATGGATGCCGGCGGGTCAGCTGTTGATGCCAGTGCAAGAGGACGTGATGCAGTGCACGAAATGATTCGGGCAAAGATGGTAAAACGCATCGAAAACATCACCCTCGACAAGACCTTCCTCATCCCCAAAGTGTTCGAGCTTGTCTATGCACCGGTCTGGATTGTGCACTACACTTATGAGAACGGAAACTTCACAGCCATTGTTGACGGTATCCGCGGAGAAATTCTCGGCGGAACATCTCCGGTGAACCTGACCGCCAGAACACGGTTTATGATTCTCTCCTTTGCCGC
>JAGARL010000308.1 GCA_017622255.1 Methanocorpusculum sp. | reverse complement strand
TATCAAAGGAGTGCGGAATTTTGTCGCGGACAAAATGATATGCGGCCTCTGCCTTGCTGACGTCATCCGTCAGACCGGAAAAGAGCTCGCGGCAGAGATTGTCGATTGCCGGGTGGTGGTAATCGATGTACGGGTGTTCTGCGAGAAATTTGTCGGGGGTCATATGCGGGACAATATGGTCTCTCAGAGAGGATAAAGCTGATGGCCGTCTGAATACTCTGAAAAAAGATTGGGTTATAATCCGAAGATTAAGGAAATCAGAAGGTAGGCGACAAAGGATACAACTCCTGCACAGGGAATTGTAATAACCCATGCAGTTACCATCTGACGAACAGTTCTCCAGTTTACCGCCCCGACACCGCGAGTGACACCTGTTCCCATAACAGAACCTGCTGCACAGTGCGTGGTAGATACCGGGACACCGAACATGGTCATAAAGGAAAGAACCGCACCGCCGGAGACGGCTGCTGAGAATCCCTGATACGGCATAATGCGGGTAATGCCGGAACCGAGTTTCTTGATAACCTTCCATCCGCCGGAAAGAATTCCAAGGGTGATTGCCAGAGCAGAAGTCAGAATAACCCAGAGCGGCAGATCATCACCGGAGGAGAGGAATCCTGCGGAGACAAGGATTGCAAAAATCATACCCATTGCATTCTGTGCATCGTTTCCGCCAAGACTCATTGCCTGGAAACCGGAACCGAGAATCTGTGCGCGCTGAAACCACTTGTTCAGCTTCATCGGGTGCTTGGAGAAGCGGGCTAAGATTCGGGTTAAGACGGAGGTGAACAGGAATGACACAACCAGACCGAGAACCGGAGAGACACAGATGAACAGCAGAATGGCAAGAATGCCGGAGAACTGGAAGCCGACAGTAATCATCGCAACCGGTACTGCCAAAACAAAACCGACAAAACCGCCAAGGAGCGCCATTGAACGAATCTTATCTTTGCAGAGGACTGCAAGAAGGATTCCTACAAGAATGCCAATAACAACACCGATTCCTAAGTACTTGAGCATTCCAAAGAACATTTCTGCCGTCGGCCAGTTAATATATGCTGCCCCGCCTGCTGCAAGACCGACACCTAACAGACCGCCGACGAGTGAGTGGGAAGAAGATACCGGAATTCCGTAGTTGGAGCAGATATTCACCCAGAGAACCGCACCGCAGAGACCGATAAATAAAATCAGCGGGGTGAGGAACTCAGGATTTACAATGCCTTTTCCAATCGTTTTGGCAACTGCTGTTGAGAACACAAATGGTCCCAAGAAACAACAGATAGAGGCGATAATAATCGCCTTCCTGGGTGATAAGGCATGGGTCGCGACAACTGTTGCTATCGTATTTGCGGCATCATTTCTTCCGTTGGAGAAGTTGAATGCCAGAGCAATTACAATTCCCGCGACTACCAGTACAGTTGAAAGAACATCCATGATTATGTGTGGCGGATAAGAATTGCGCTTAAGACGTTTGCAACTTCTTCACAGGCATCTGCTGCGGCTTCGAAGTGTTCGTAGATGTCCTTGAGCTTGATAATGGTGATAGCATCATTGGACTGGAAGAGATTCTTTAATGCCGCAGTCAGCAGTTCATCTGCGACGTTTTCCAGACGGTTAATCTCGATACAGCATCCCTTGACAATTTCCGGATCCTTTAATGAGCGCAGACAGGAGACACCGGTCTTGATTTCTGCAGCGCCCTGCTGGATACATTTTGCGAAATCAAGCATAAAACGGTCAGGCTGAGTAATGTTATAGGTTAATAAAAGACGTGCGCCTTCGTCGATGAAGTCAACGACATTGTCCAGGGAAGACACCAGACGGGAAATCTCCTCCGGTTCAAGCGGGGTGATGAATGTTCTGTTGAGTTCGTCGAATGCTTTGTGTGTGGTTGCATCTCCTTTGTGTTCAATGTCTTTTAATGCGCGGTATTTTGCTTCAACATTGGTGTAGTCTTCGAAGATGGTAACAAGCTGTGCGGATGCTTCGCAGGCAATTTCTGCCTGTTCCTCAAAGAGGTTGAAAAACACCGTGTCCTGCGGCGTGAAGAGGTCTTTGAAACTCATTATTGAACCTGCCTTTTTTGTTTGTCTGATAGTCCTATGAAGATTTCTTCTATATTCTATAGAGATTCTGTAGATTATATGGTGATTTCGCCGTCGGTTGAATGACTGGGTTTATCTTTTCAAACGACATACCATACTGTAGAGATTTGTTCTTATGTTCTTAATTGGAGAAGCACTCGTTGGCGATGGAGCAGAACTCGCTCACATCGACCTTATGATCGGCGACAAGAACGGACCGGTCGGAAGCGCATTTGCAAACGGATTAACCCAGCTTTCTGCAGGTCACACCCCGCTTCTTGGTGTTATCCGCCCGAACCTTCTGCCAAAGCCGGCAGTCCTTATCGTCCCGAAGGTAACCTTAAAGCACGGCGAACAGGTTACCCAGATCTTCGGCCCGGCACAGGCAGCAGTTTCCAAAGCAATCGCAGACGCTCTCGAAGACGGCGTCTTTGACGGAATCGACATCGAAGAAAACGTTATTGTCGCAAGCGTTTTCATCGACCCGTCTGCAAAAGACTTCAACAAGCTCTACCGCTTCAACTACGGAGCAACCCGTCTCGCACTTTCCCGTGCACTGGACAAGTTCCCGGACGCAGCAACCGTCTTAAAGGAGAAGGACAGAGCAGCACACGGTGTTATGGGATTCAAGGTACACAGACTCTGGAACCCGCCGTACCTGCAGGTCGCTATGGACTTAGTCGACATGAAACAGGTCGAGCGCGTTTTAACCAGCGTTCCGCAGAACGACCACGTCATCTTCGAGGCAGGAACTCCGCTCATCAAGCAGTTCGGTCTCTCTGTCATTGGTGAGATCAGAAAGATCAGACCAAACTGCTTCATTGTTGCAGACTTAAAGACCTTAGACACTGGAAACCTCGAGGCACGCATGGTCTCCAACGCAGGCGGAGACGCAGCTGTTGTTTCCGGTCTTGCACCAATTGAGACGATCGCAGCCTTCATTAAGGAAGCAAAGAAGTGCGGTATCTACGCAATCATCGACATGCTCAACGTCGAAGCACCGGCAAAACTCATCGAGAAGCTCGGCGAGATGGGCGGCAAGGCTCTCCTTCCGCAGTATGTTGAGATGCACCGCGCAATCGACAAGGAAGCATCCGGCGAGTACAGCTGGGGAGACATCCTTAAGATTAAGGAAGTCGGCCAGAAGTACGGCGCAAAGATTCTCGTCGCAACCGCAGGCGGTATCAGACAGCCGGTCGTCAAGAAGGCAATCGCAGCAGGCGCAGACATTGTTGTCGTCGGCCGTGCAATCACTGCAAGCAAAGACATCAAGAACGCTGCAGAGAGTTTCCTCGCAGAACTTGACTCGGAAGAGATTGACCAGTTCCGTGTCATGACTGATTTCTGAACGCCCGGATTCAGAATCAAAATCTTATTTTTTTGTTTGGTTTGCGATTCCCTATTGAGTGATATCAGCGACACCAACAGCACTTATATATATTATTAAATCCAAATCATGAACTATGATTAGTCCTTCGGATTTGAAAAAGGAGATTGAGGAACGTCTGAGATCCTACCTCTCCCGCGACAAATCAGGAATCAGAAAGGCGCTCCTTGGTCTTATCGTGAAGATGAAGACGGTAACCGTTCCGGAGATTCATGCAACACTTTCTACCGCATTTGAAGTGAGCATCCACTCCGTCGCATCCATGGTAGGGACGATTGCCTCAAAATTCGGCATCCTTTCGATGAAGAAGGCAAAAGATGGAGATCTCGGAGTCTATGAGTTGAAACCGCAGTATGCAGAACTCGTAGAGCGGGTTATTTCCACCGCATAACTTTTCTTTTTGTGATTACTATGGAATTCGAAGGTATGGATTGTTCCGCTAATTTTGTCATCCCGGTCGCCCCGGATGTTGTTGCGTATATGGATGAGCGGGGAGGAGATTTCCGCGTCAGCACCTCCTGCAGCGGCCCGGTATTAATGTCTGTTTCCGTCAAACCGCCGAAGTCAAGCGACATCGCCATAAAAGCCGGAGACCACACGATTTACATCTCCCGCTACCAGCTTGACTGGATTTCCGAAATAAACATGCACATGGTTCCGCGGTTCTTCTTCTCTCACGACGAGTATGCCCTTTGAAGAACTCGAACACACGGCAGATGTAAAGATGCGGATTACCGCACCTGATTTCTCCACGCTTCTTGCCGAGAGCGGACATGCGCTCGCCGCGGTTCTCTACGGCGACTTCGCAAAAGAGCCGGAGACGCTGACGCTCGAAATCGAAGCGGAAGGATCAGACCAGGCAGAGCTTGCGGTCAACTTCTTATCCGAACTCCTGTTTCTGACCGAGATTGAGTATCTGGTCCCGCTGTCATTTTCCCTCACCGCAGAAGAAGGACGGGTGTGCGGAACTGTTTCCGGAATTGAGTTCGACCGCACAAAACACGCAGGCGGAATCTGCGTGAAAGGAATCTCCTACTCCGGTCTTTCCCTGGAAGAGACCGCAGAAGGCTTTGAACTGCAAATAATTTTTGATATCTGAGAATCATGCACGAAAAAATCCAGAGAATTACTGATACCGAATGGGAAATCCCAAAAGGCTTTGTTCCCGGCATGCGGGTTTCGGGACGGTTTTTCTTATCCGACACGCTTGCCGAAGGAATTGAGGACGGGGCATTAACCCAGCTTGCAAATGTTGCCTGTCTCCCGGGCATCCTGAACAACTCCTATGGTATGCCGGACATCCACTGGGGATACGGGTTCCCCATTGGCGGGGTTGCCGCATTCGATGAGACCGAGGGAATTATCTCCCCCGGCGGTGTCGGATTCGACATCAACTGCGGTGTCCGCATGATAACAACCCCCTTAACCGAGGCGGACTTAACCGACAAGCAGGGCTTAATCGAGGAACTGTTCGAAGCAGTGCCGACCGGCGTCGGCGCAAAGAGTCCGATTCGCCTTTCGCAGAATGACTTAACGCTCATGCTCGAGGAAGGCGCACGCCATGCAGTGGAACTCGGCTACGGCTGCGAGGGTGATGTCGGCAGATGCGAGGAGAACGGGGCAATGCCCGGCGCAGACATCTCGGCGGTCAGCAAGAAGGCACGCCAGAGAGGCGTTCCGCAGATGGGAACCCTTGGTTCCGGAAACCATTTCCTGGAACTGCAGACCGCAGAGGAGGTCTTAG
>JAGARL010000037.1 GCA_017622255.1 Methanocorpusculum sp. | reverse complement strand
TCGAATTTGCACGACTCAAAATGTAATATCAGGAAACACTATGGCAGAACAGATTAATCCCTGGTCAAGCACCCCGAAGGTCAACATGAACCGGCTCTTCGAGGACTTCGGCATTGACCCGTTTGAACCGCAGAAGCAGCGTTTAGGCGAGCTTCCGGCATTCATGCGCCGCGATATCATCCAGGGACACCGCGGATATGATGCGGTGTCCGATGCAATCATAAACAAAAAACCGTTCCACGTCCTAACCGGATTTATGCCGTCGGGACATCCGCACTTCGGTCACTTAATGGTCATGAAGGAAGTTGTCTGGCACATCAACCAGGGCGGACAGGGTTTTATTTCCATGGCAGACCGCGAAGCCCACGCCGTTCGCGGACTCTCCTGGGAAAAATGCGACGAATACGCAAGAGAATACATGAGCTGCCTCTATGCCTTGGGCTTCAAAGGCGAAATCTACTCCCAGAGAAGAAACAATGCCTTAAAAGACCTGTCTTTTGAGGCCGCATGCAAAATCAACTTCTCCAATCTCTCTGCCATCTACGGATTCGGGGCAGACACCGAACTTGCCCACGCCATGAGTGTTTCCACCCAGGTAGCAGACATCCTCTACCCGCAGCTGACCGCAGGCATTGCCCCAACCATTGTCCCGGTCGGAATCGACCAGGACCCGCACATCCGCTTAACCCGTGATGTCACAAACGCCCTTCGCATGTTCTTTGTCGAGGACAGAAAGACGCATATCAGCATCCGTGCAAAGAATGCCTCTCTTGAGGCAATCTCTGCGGTTGCAAAAGCATTCAAGGGTTCCAAAAAGTACGAAGGACACATCGACCTGCCTGCCGGATTCACCGTTGATGAGGTCGAAACCGTTGTCCGCCGCATCGAGCAGGAGTTTGGCGGATTCGGTTTCATGCTTCCGTCATCCACCTACCACAGCTTCCTCATGGGACTGCAGGGCGGAAAAATGTCCTCCTCGGTCCCGGACAGCTTAGTCTGGTTCGATGATGCGGAAAAGGATGTGAAAAAGAAAATCATGAGCGCTGTCACCGGCGGCCGCCAGACCCTGGAAGAGCAGAAAAAGCTCGGCGGCGAACCGGAGAAATGCTCCATCTTCCAGCTCAATAAGTTCCATATGATGGAAGATGATGCAGAACTCAAGACCATGTGCGAGGCATGCAAAGCAGGAGAGCTGATGTGCGGCACCTGTAAGAAGGAGACCTTAGAGCGTGTCCGTGCCTTCCTTGCCGAGTTCAAAGAGAAGCGTGATGAAACAGCCCATATGATTGAGTGGTAAAAATGGATTTAACAGTCAACGAAAAACGTGTGCTCGCAGCCCTTGCAGGAAAGACCTCCTGCACTGATGTCGAGCTTGCAGCACTTCTGGAATCTCCGGCAGAATCTGCCGTCCAGTGGTCCCATTTATGTGCAGACCGCGGCCTTGCGGTTGTCGAAAAGCAGGTTGCAAAGACCGCAAAACTCACCGAGGAAGGAGAGAAATATGCGGCAGAAGGCCTTCCGGAACGCCAGGTCTTATCTGTTATCAACGGCACTATCCCGATGAAAGAGCTGACCGCTCACCCGCTGTCGCGTATTGCTATCGGATGGCTTCGCAAGAAGAACTGGATTGTCATGGACAAAGGCATGGTCTCCGTCAACCACGAAGCAGCAGATGTCATCGGCGATGACGAAGCAGCACTCAAAAACCTCTCCGCTGACGCAAAAGGAACCGCAGACTTAGTCAAGCGCGGCCTTGCCGTCATCGAAGAGACGGTTTCCTGGACCATCAAAATCACCCCTGAGGGCAAAGCCTTAGCAGACGCCGGCCTTGACTTACGCGAAGAGGTTGGAACCTTAACCCGCGACCAGATTTTATCCGGCGAGTGGAAGAGCTTACCGCTGAGAAGATACAGCGTTGACAAGCTTCCGAAGAGAATCTACGGAGGCCGTGTCCAT
>JAGARL010000307.1 GCA_017622255.1 Methanocorpusculum sp. | reverse complement strand
TTCGGTCTTGCCATCTGTATTCATGCCCCGCTTTCCTGCGGTATGCGGATGGTTCTTTCTCCGCGGTTTACGCCGAAGGACTGCGCAAATCTGGTGCTGAAGGAGAAAATCGAGATTCTCGCAGGTGTTCCGGCAATGTATGAGCGGATGTATCCGCTTCTGAAAGGCCATGACCTCTCGTTTATCCAGCACATTGTCTGCGGAGGAGACATGGTGTCTGCGGATTTAATCGACCGCTATAATGTGATTCTGGGAAGAAAGAACGGCGGGGCTTCGTTCCTGCCGGGATATGGTCTTACCGAGTGCGGCGGCGCCTGTATTCTGGTGGATGAGGACCGGGATGATATTCCGGAGGGCTGTGTCGGAAAGCCGGTCAACGGTCTTGAGATGTGTCTGGTCGAGCCGGGAACAACGAAGGTGATTCCGGACAATGAAGAAGGCGAGCTTTGTCTGCTCGGTGGGTCGATTATGACCGGCTACTATAAGAACGAGAAGGCAACGGCTGATGTTATGCGCAAACACAAAGACGGCAGAATCTGGCTGCACACGGGAGATATTGTGACCTTCGATGAGGGACGCAATATTATCTTCCGTTCCCGCTGCAAGCGCATGGTAAAGATTAACGGATATAATGTGTATCCGACTATCATCGAGATTACGATGGAGAAGAGTCCGGTTGTTTCAGAAGTCTGTGCGGTGTCTGTTCCCTGGAAGACGGATAAGAAGATGAAGCTCTACGTAACGCTTGCGGACTCTGCCGCAGACCGGAAGAAGGCGGAGGAGGAGATTATGGCGTTTGCGAAGGAGAACTTAAATCACTGGGAGTGTCCGCTTGCGGTGTCGGTGATTGACGAGATGCCGAGAACGAAGATGAATAAGAAGGATTACAAGGTCTTTGAGGAGACGGAGGAGTAATTCTTTTTTTTTTAATTCCTGATTTGTATCTCACTGCAGGAAAACGCTCCTGCAAACTCTACAATATACCCAATAAAAAAAGATATTTGAATATTTTAGTACGCGTCCTTCTTGGACTTCGTTCTTCCGCCGTGGCGTCTCATCTCCGGGACCGGAAGTTCAGAGCGGATATCCACGACCTCTTTTATCATATTCTCCTTGCGGATGCGCAGGAGCTCGGTTAAGACCTCCTCCACGCCTTCGCCGGAGACGGTGGACATGTTAAAGAATCCCTCGTACTTCTTCACATCCGCCTTGTTGACTACGGTTACCATAGGGACCGAGGTAATCTCCTCGATTTCCTCTCTCAGCTTGAACTGGGCCTCAATAGAGTATCCGCAGTTCTCGCTTGCGTCAATTACGAAGAGGACGATGTCTGCCACATAGACTAAGGCGTTGAGTGCCTGCTTCTCGATAGCGTTCCTCTCCTCGCCTTCGCGGTCAAGCAGACCTGGGGTGTCGATGAACTGAATCTTTCTTCTGCGCTCGGCAATCCGGTGGCCTACAATAATTCCCTTCGTGGTGAACGGGTAGGAGGCGATCTCCGGCT
This sequence comes from Methanocorpusculum sp., assembly GCA_017622255.1. GTDB lineage: Archaea > Halobacteriota > Methanomicrobia > Methanomicrobiales > Methanocorpusculaceae > Methanocorpusculum. Next base: position 397 of record JAGARL010000307.1, on the reverse strand, counting down.
CGGCGGAGGAGACTAAGCGGATGAACGAGGACTTTCCGACATTCGGATATCCGGCAACGACAATTGTAAATTCGTCCGGGTTTACGTGCGGCAGTTTGCGCAGCACATTTCTGACATCATTTAAGTAGTGCAGAGCATCATCTGCGCGGTGAATGATAGAGGCGATTCGAGCAACTGCGCGGCGGCGTTCGACAAGAGTGTCTGCCCGGCGCATTCCGGTAGAGATGAAGCGTCCGACATCGCGGACATTCTTTGCCGCCCAGCCGACCATGCCTAAGTTCATCTTCAGATTATCCATACCGAATAAGATGTCGCATAAGTCGCGGTAAAACGGCGGAAGCTCCTCGAAATTCGGGAAACTCTGGATGATAGCCACAAGCTTATCGTGGGATGCCTG
>JAGARL010000306.1 GCA_017622255.1 Methanocorpusculum sp. | reverse complement strand
CTTTTGCGAAGCGACAGCGAGAAGAGATACGGATAGTTTGCCCCTAAGTACTCCATGTGGGAAAGCCAGACGGAGGCAAGCGTGCAGTACACGCGGCTGATGTCTCCGGTCAGATGCCCTATATCAGACTTTGGAAGCCCGCAGAAGTCACCGCGGCCTGCAAGCTCTTCACCTAAGTGGAAAAGTGCCTGCATCAGTTCCGTGATTTTGCCGTGCTCCAGAAATACCGGATTTTCCACTAAGCGGAGCAGGAACTCATGATGAGAGTCCAGAAGATTTCGCATCTCGATAAGGTCTGCAGTCTCCGGAGATAACCGGCTGCAGTGGTTTTCCAAAACATCCTGCGCTGCTGCATAGTCCTGTTTTGTCCAGCTTTTGGTGACCGCCAGAACAGAACAGATATTCTCCCGGGATTTGTCGCAGCGGACAAAAAGCCGCAGAAGTTCCGAGCCGAACTCGGAGAAGAAAAGCCCGACAATCATTTTCATTTTCTCCTGCTGTTCTTTTTTGGCCCGCATGGACAAGAGGCCGTTTAAGATAAGGGTTACCAGCAGGACATTGAGCGGCAGAAATCCTAAGGCATTGAAGATGTAGGTGACCGTGTTGCTCTGCCCGTCGTCTCCGATTATCAGAATTTTTGCCGTGTAGATGAGAATACAGGCGGCAATCAGAAAGAGGGAGAGTTTCATCTCCCAGGTGAACTTTTTCAAAGAAGTGCCTCCAAAACCTTCTTTGAAGCAAGGGAGGCGTCAAGAGTTCCGCACTCAATTACCGGGCAGGAGACACCATACCGGCGAACCGCTTCACAAACCGCAGTCATATTGATATTTCCCTCGCCGAGTGCCGCGTGAGAATCGCTTGTTCCGTCGTTGTCATGGATGTGGATGTGGGAGAAAGGAACATCAAGGAAGGCGTCAAGTGTTTTGCACTCGTTGGCGTGTCCGATATCCAGACAGAACGGCGTATCCCCGATAAGGGAAATATCTCCCGTATCTTTGAGGAAGAAGTATCCCCAGTTGCCCATGTTTTCCACGCAGGCAGAAACTCCCGCATCCTCGGCGTACGCAGAGATTGCATAAAGCGAGCGCTGCAGGGCAGAGACTGCTTTTTCGTACTCTTCGGTGAAGGCATAGTATCCCGGATGGAACACGACGGTTTTTGCATTTGCTGATACCGCAAGCTCGATACTGTCGCAGATGATTTCCACCGCGGCTTTTCGCATCGGTTCGAGGACTGAGGCGATGTTGACGCTTCGCGCCGGAGCATGGATGCTGTAGGCAAAGGAGTGGGAAAGCAGAGGTTCAGCGGTTTCGATATAGTGCCGTCCGTCGTTCATGAGTTCCACATGGGAGGTATGCGGAGCAAGCGCTTCGAGCACTTCCTCCAGCGGGAGCGTGGAGACGCAGTGGGTGGAGAAGGATACAGGCATAGTAATATAGATTATGTGCGGAGGAGATTAAAAAATTGTCAGTCGCAGACAATGCCGGATGGTGCTGTACTGTATAATATCTGCAGAAGAGAGTATCGGGAAAATATCCATTCTCTCTGAATGAGGAAAAGCAGAGGATAATTGCCTAAACCAGATGTATTTATACTGTGAAATGCAACATAATCTCACTATGTTGGAAGAACTCAGAAAAACCCACGAGCTG
>JAGARL010000305.1 GCA_017622255.1 Methanocorpusculum sp. | reverse complement strand
GGACACGCAGTCACCGTCTTTGAATCCCTTCACGAAGCAGGAGGCGTTCTCATGTACGGTATCCCGGCATTCCGTCTTCCAAAAGACATTGTCCAGGCAGAGATTGATGCAGTCAAGCGCCTCGGTGTCGAGATTAAGACCAACCACGTTGTCGGCCGCTCTGTTCCGGTTGAAGAACTTCTCTCCTACGATGCCGTGTTCCTTGGAACCGGTGCAGGCCTTCCGTACTTCATGGGAATCGAGGGCGAAAACCTCCCCGGCATCTACTCCGCAAACGAGTTCTTAACCCGTGTCAACTTAATGGGCGCACAGAACTTCCCAATCTTTGACACGCCGGTCAAACGCGGAAAGAAGGTTGTTGTTATCGGCGGCGGAAACGTTGCTATGGATGCAGCCCGCGTTGCAAAGCGTATGGGCTCTGATGTTACCCTGATGTACCGCAGAACTGAAGCTGACATGCCGGCTCATCTGGATGAAGTCCGCCACGCAAAAGAAGAAGGCATCACCTTCATGACCGCAACCAACCCGGTCAGATTCGTTGGTGAAAACAACGCCGTCTGCGGTGTTGAGGCAGTAAAGATGGAAATCGGCGAACCGGGCGAGGACGGCAGAAGCTCGATTAAGGAAATCGCAGGCAGCAACTTCATTGTCGAAGCAGACGTTGTTGTCGAAGCAATTGGCCAGGGACCAAACCCGCTTCTGCTGCGCATGATGCCGGACTTAGCAAGAAACAGAAACGGCAGTGTCACCGTAAACGAAGTCGGTCAGACCTCTATTGCCAAAGTCTATGCAGGCGGAGATGTCGCAACCGGTGCCGCCACTGTTATCTTAGCCATGGGAACTGCAAAGGATGCAGCCCGTGCAATTGATGCCCAGCTTCGGGCATAACCCGTTCTTTTTTCCCCAGCCCTTCCGCGTACTTCTTCCCTTAAGAGAACCAATATGTATAGCATAATGCACCTCTTAACCGAAGAAGAAGGAAAGCTTGCTGTTGCGGCAGCACGTGCATACATAGAAGCGGCAGTAACCCATGGAGAAGCAGACATCCCGGCTCTCCCGGAAATCTTCTCCGAAAACCGCGGGATATTCGTTACCTTAACCCAGGCAGGAGAGCTTCGCGGCTGTATCGGATTCCCCTACCCGACCTTCCCCTTAGGCGAAGCCCTCCGCGAAGCAGCGGTTGCCGCAGCCACTCAGGATCCGCGGTTCTACCCCGTGCGGGAAGCAGAACTTTTTGAAATCCACGTCGAAGTCACCATCTTAACCCCGCCGGAAGTTCTCGACTGCCCTGCAGAAGACCGCCCGAACCATATCGAAATCGGACGCCATGGATTAATCGCAGAGCTTGGAAGCCGTTCCGGACTCCTTCTTCCCCAGGTTGCAGAGGAATACCATTGGGACGCGGAAGAGTTCCTCTCCCAGACCTGCGTCAAAGCAGGCATGTATCATGGAACATGGGAAGATGACGACTGTATCATCAAAACCTTCGAAGGACAGATATTCACCGAGTAGAGAGATATGGCAGTAACATTTGAAGTAATCCACAAAGACATCGCCGGACGCGTTG
>JAGARL010000304.1 GCA_017622255.1 Methanocorpusculum sp. | reverse complement strand
GTTCTTCTGCTTCTGGTGTACTTCGTCTGCCGTGAGAAGTACCGGAAGAAGAACCAGTTAGAGAAGATGAAGATTCAGGATTTGGAGTGAAAAGATGATTCGGATACTGATTATGCTGATAGTTGTTATCTGCGTGCTTCTGCTGCAGATTGTTTTGTCCAAGACGGAGAGTAAAATCCCGGGGCTTATCCTGCCGGCGGTAATGATTGTTGGGTATCTGCCCTTTCTGTATGCAATTACCGGCGGACCGAATATCCTTTGGCTTGTCGCGGTTCTTCCAATCGCTCTTCTGCTTCTGATTTATTTCCTCTGCCGCGGAAAATTCCGGAAGAGAAAGCAGATGGAAAAGATGCAGATTATGGATTTGGAGTAAGACAAACGAGGCAGACAGCCTATTTACTTTTTTCGGCTTTGATAATTGAGAAAAAAAGGGTAAAACCCCTCACTCTAACGTTTCGAGGAGCTTATAGTCAACCTTATTCATCTTCGTCATCGGCAGTTTTTCGATAACGCGAATCACTTTCGGCTGATGCCAGCGGTTCATCTGGGCAAGCGCATACTCCTTAATTTCTGCAACAGCCGCCGCCTCATCTGCATTCTTATCTGCAAGTGTGACAAACAGCTTCACGCGGGTGTCTCCATTCTTCCACGGCATGCCCACAGCGCAGACCTCGGCAATTGCCGGGCATTTTTCCATGACATTTTCAATAATCGTCGGATAAACATTGTATCCGTTGACTTTGAGCATTCTCTTGTAGCGGGACTTGAAGATAACATTCTGCTCTTCATCGAGTGTTACCACATCTCCGGTGTGCAGCCAGACAAGGCCGTCATCATGCAGGCGCATGACATCAGCTGTTGCCTCCGGATTCTTGTAGTAGCCGTCCATCAGCATCGGGCCTCTGATACAGAGCTCACCCTCTCCTGCATCGGTTACTACCTTAGTTGTTCCCGGCTCAACTAAGCAGAGCGTGTTTTTGCGAAGCGGACGTCCGACACAGCCTTCCGGGAACTCGTCGTAGCCGAGTTTTGTCAGCAGGCATGCTCCGCAGGCCTCGGTCAGACCGTAGCCCGGCAGGAACTGCGTGTTCATAATCGCGTTGTAGCGGGCAACCATCTCCGGGGACACTTTGTCTCCGCCGGAGACCATGTGTTTGATGAACGAGAGGTCGGCGTCCTTTAACAGCGGATACATCCGCTCAAACATTGCAGGAACGCCGGCGATGATTTCGATTTTCTCCTGCAGAATCGTCTTTGCGCACTTCTTTGTATCAAAGTTCGGCATCAGAATACAGCGCATACCGCCGGAAAGCGGGGCGTGGATTACAATAGAGAGGCCGAATGCGTGGAACACCGGAAGCACGGAAAGGAACGCATAGCCAATGTGCGGGGCGTTGTCGAGCTTCTCTAAAATCATCTCGGAAGTGCTGGCGTTTACTGCCGCGTTGGAAAGCACAACACCCTTCGGGTCGCCGGTAGTGCCTCCCGTGTACATAACAGCCGCGGTATCTTCGGCAGTCATGGTATCTTCCGGCAGGCTTCCGCCTTCTTTGAGGTACTGTTTTCCGGCGGCAAAGACCGCGGTCCATGCTTTTGCCTCGGCGGATTTTGCAATCTTGCGGTTTAAGAACTTGTAGCCGTAGCGGAGAACAAATCCCTTGGGAGATTTCGGGAAGTAGGTTGTGGTGTCACAGCAGATGATTTTTGCTCCGAGTCCCTCGCAGAGTTTTGCGTTCTGGTCGAAGGCGAGAATGAGGCGGCTGTCGGTGAGTTTGACGCAGTATTCCAGCTCCTGACGGGTGGATAAGGGATGGACTAAGTTGCAGACAGCCCCAAGGCGGTTTACGGCATAGACGGCGATTACACACTGCGGGATGTTTGGGAGGAAGATTGTGACGTAGTCTCCCTTCTTTACCCCTTCCTGCACCAGTCCTGCCGCAAAGGCATGGACGGAATCCATCAGTTCCTGATAGGAGATTCTGGTGTCAAAGTACCAGAGTGCTTCTGCCTGCGGTCCGCCGTGGCGGTATCCGTAGCAGAACATGGAATAGAGTGAGCGAAGCGTCTCTTCTGAGTATTCAAATGTAGTGATTGAGTCGTCCCGGTAAACCATACGAAATCTCCGATTAGGTATAGTATTTTACTTATACACAAATAGTATTTGTGTTGGAAATATTGCCCCCGTCTTCTCTGTGAGCGTTTCGCGGCAACGGATGCGAGCCGAAGGCTCAAGCCATGAGCAAGGCTCGAAGAGACTTGCGAAGAAGGTCCGGCGGTTGCTGAATGTTTCTTTGGTTTTATTCTACAGCTCCGCCTGCCCGCTTCTGAGTGTTGGTGAACTATGCGGCAGGGATGGGTGTGGGTGTTGTGTGGGTTTTTTGGAATCCTGAGCGACAGCGAGGGTGTTGCGTAGCGACAGTGTAACGCTCCGCCGGAAAAGGGCACAGCGACAGCGTTGTGCCCCCGGCGGTTGTTGAATGTTTCTTTGG
>JAGARL010000303.1 GCA_017622255.1 Methanocorpusculum sp. | reverse complement strand
CCGATTCCGCATAAGGAAACGGTTGCGGTCGCCATCCAGGGAAGAGTTTCCCACTCTTCAAACAGACAGCCGACAAGAATTGCGGCAAGCGATGTCAGACCGATTAAAATCAGTCCGGGTCCTAAGTCACGACCAAGTGCGGGAAGCTCTTTTATCAGTTCCATTTATTCTTCGTTCTTTCTCTGGATGAATCCGAGCGTGAGGTTTAATGCATCAAGCACATCTTCCTGTGCTAAGGCATAGTCACGCATGGCAGAGTAGAGCATGTAGATGATGTCGTATCCGTAGAAGTGGATTGCATCTTCTGCGGTGAGTTTGGATGTGTAGGTGTCAATGATGAAGCCGTCGTTGGAAAACATCAGTTCCATGATGTCTCCGTTTTCGGAGAGGACGCAGAACTGCTGGTCAACTTTTTTGGTCGGGTTGTCCGGTCTGAAGGGAACAGGGTCTGCGGATTTCCCTAAGATAATCATCTTTTCGGCATAGTATTTCTGATCGTAGAGTTCCCCTTTGGTGTCCATCTTTGCCTTTAAGAGGAATTCCTGTCCGATTTCTCCGACGATTTCTCCAACAGTGTGCGCCATCATGGCGAGAAGTTTTGCGTTTTCCTTTTCAATTTCGCCGGCTGCGGTTTCCTGTGCCTCTTTGGTTTCGGCAACAAGGCTTTTGAGCCTGGCAAATCCCTGTTCGACTATTTCATCCATAGGTAGAATATAGTATGTATCTTCCGATAGATTAATCTACAGTCAAAAGCTATGTATAGGAGAGTTTATGGATTATTTTGTTGCCCTGAATCAGGTTCTGGTGCTGTTTCTGTTAATCGGTGTGGGCTTTTTCTGCCGCCGGGCAGGAATTCTGAATCAGAATTCGGTGTCGTCTCTTTCAAAGTTTCTGCTGGATATCTGTATTCCGGCGATGATTATCTATTCGATGCAGATTCCGTTTTCGCAAAGCATTGCAGAAAAGAGCGGGATGCTGTTGGTCGGAGCGGTTCTGTATTATATAATCGCGTTTGCTGTCTGCTGGGTTACACCGTATCTTCTCCGCTGTAAGAGGGAGGAGTTTGGGGTTTTCCGGTTTATGACGATGTTTTCGAACTCGATGTTTATGGGGTTCCCGATTCTTTCGATGCTGTATGGAAGCGAGGCGATTTTTTATGCGGCGATTTTTAATATTCCGTTTACGCTTCTGACGTATTCGGTTGGCATCTGGCTTCTGCGTTCGGGAAAGGGCGGTGTTTCGTTTTCGTGGAAGCTTTTGCTAAACACTGCGTTTCTTTCGACGTTTGTGGGTATTCTGTTCTTTGTGACGTCGTTTTCGATTCCCGATCCGTTCTACGGGGCGCTTGGTCTGCTGTCTGATGTGACAACTCCGCTGTCTCTGGTGGTTACGGGAGGTTTTCTTGCAAGTCTGGAAATCAGGGCGATTTTTTCCAATGTCCGGCAGTATTTTGCAGCCGGTATCCGGCTTCTGGCAATTCCGGCACTTACGTTTGCGGTCTGTTATCCGTTTATCTCCGATCCGCTGATTTTGGGAATCACGGTGGTGACAGCAGGTATGCCGGCTGCGGTGAATACGGTAATTTTAGCTGAAGAGCATGATGCAAGGCCTGATATCGCGGCTCAGGGGGTGTTTATCTCGACACTTTTGTGTTTGGTGACACTGCCGATGCTTGCGGTGTTTCTGGGGTAAGCCCCTCCTTCTTTTTCAAATCACCAGATACAAAACAAACACCGCTCCAATCGCCCCCAGAACCGAGACCATGACAGGCGCTTTTTTCCACGCAAGAATGCCTGCAACGGCAAGTCCTGCCCCCTGTGCGTACATGCCGACAGCCATCATCTGGCTTGCTCCGGCAAAGACGGCGACGGACATGAAGCAGGTCTCAAAGATGTCAAACCCTGCCTGCCGCGCCATAATTGCGTAGGCGATGCCCACCGGGATAAAACCGAGAAGGACGGGGATTCCTGCACGGGCTCCGGCAAGATACTCGTCTCTTTTGCTCATTCGGTTCTCAGGGTGAAGAGCTTTTCATCCGGAGTGCTGAATGCCTGTTCCAGGAGTTCTTCCTGAATTTCGTTGAAGCGTGCGGTCTCTTCTGCGGATGCAGTTCCCCCGCGGACTTTTCCGCGGAGTGCATCTCCTTCCGCGTTTTTGATTTTGCTTCCCGGCACTTCGTCGATGAAGAGTTTTTCTCCGTTTGGTTTCTCTAAGATGAAGTGGAGCTCACCCTTGTCTTCGATTGTCAGTGTCTCGTCGGTTAAGCCGAAGGTGTGCCGCAGGGCATCTAAGGGACAGCGGGTGGTTGTTGCATATACAGTGACCGGCGCATCGCCTGCCCATTTCGCGGCGGCTTTTGCCATTTTGTATCCGATGGCGATTCCCGGACAGCGGTGTCCGTGAGCGGCGGCTATTTCGTCAAATGCGGGGAGTTGTGTCATAAAAAAAGAATTAGAGGTATTTGTGGGCACGGAGCCAGTCCACCTGCGGGGTAGTGTAGCGGTAGACGATGTCACATTTGTCGTCCTGGAAGTCCCACGGGATGACGATTAAGATGTCTCCTTCGCGAATCCAAATCCGCTTCTTGATTTTGCCCTTGATTCTGCCAAGGCGGGTGACACCGTCGGAACAGCGGACTCTGATGTGGTTCGAGCCGAGCATGAGTTCTGCCTGAGCAAACTGTTCCTTTTCTTTCTTGTTCGGAAGCTTTACGCGGATAATGCTGCCGTCTTCGGCAACATCCTGTTTATCATTTTCCATGAACCCCAAGTGATATTCTCCTTCTGTATGTATTTGTATTGAGGTAAGATAAATGATTGGAATGCGATTGGCAGATATTCGCGTGGATTGGCGGTTTTATTCTTCAAAAAAAAGCAGGCTCACATAGGACCCATAGGTCCCATGCCGCCTTTCTGCATCTGTTTCATCATCTTGCCCATTGCCAGACGGTTTCCGCGGAAGCCTTTCAGCGTCTTCTGCATCATCTTATAGTACTTCATTAAGTCGCGGACTTCATCAAGCGAGGTTCCCGAACCCTTTGCGACACGCATCATACGGGAGGTGTTGATTAAGGACGGGTCGTCAAGCTCCTGCGGAGTCATCGAATCCATGATGATTCTAAACCGCTTCATCTTCTCAGCCGTTCCGTCGAGCGCTTCGGTCGGAAGCTTCATGCCGCCTAACGGAAGCATAGACATGACCTGCTTTAAAGGTCCCATCTTCTGGACTGCTTCGAGCTGCTTGTACATGTCGTTTAACGAGAACTTGCCGCGAAGCATTGCGTTGACGTCAACGTCCTCCGCATCAATGGACTCCTCTGCCTTTTCGACTAAGGCTTTGAGGTCACCCATTCCAAGGAGACGGGAGATAAATCCGTTCGGCTCGAACTTCTCGAGGTCGTCGATGGTCTCTCCTTCTCCGATGAAAACGATACCGGATTCGGTCTCGGCAACCGCAGACATTGCTCCTCCTCCCTTTGCCGTACCGTCCATCTTGGTAACGATTACGCCGTCGATACCGATAGCCTCGTGGAATCTTCTGGCCTGCTCGCGGGCTGCCTGGCCGATAGCCGCGTCGATTACCAGCCAGCGGTGGTCGGGCTGTAAGAAGTCGTTAATCTGGGTAATCTCCTCGATTAAATCGTCCTCTAATGCGTGACGTCCTGCGGTATCGACGATGATGACCTCATTGTCCTTTAATGCCGCAAGACCGTCGCGGACGATTTTAACCGCGTCCTTTTCCATCGGGTCGCCGTAGCAGGGGACGTTAATCTTTTTACAGAGCGTCTCGAGCTGTGCAAATGCTCCCGGACGGAAGTTGTCGGCGCCGATGGCTGCGACTTTGAGACCTTTTCTCTGGAAGTAGCGGCAGAGCTTTCCGGTTGTTGTGGTCTTACCGGAACCCTGCAGACCTGCCATTAAAATCTTCTGCGGGCGAAGCGCGAAGTCTGCTTCCTTTCCGACGAGGCCTACTAACTCCTGATAGACGATGCGCAGCACATGCTCGCGGGCGTTCATTCCCTTCGGCATGTCCTCAGCTAAAGCGCGGGACTTAATCGACTGGGAAAGCTGCATCACGAGCTTGACGTTCACATCAGAAGAGAGCAGGGCACGCTGTAAGTCGCGGACCAGCTCGTCAACTGCGGCGCGGTCAATGACCGTCTTTCCCGCAAGCTTCTTCATCGCGTCCTTTAAGGAGTTGGAAAGGTTGTCGAGCACCATTTAGTCCTCCTCCCCGAAGATTTCATCGATGATAAGCGACGGGGTAAACGGTTTCATATCGGTGTACTCCTGTCCGACACCAAGGAACACCAGCGGCTTTCCAATCGTGTAGGCGATGGAGATGGCGGCTCCTCCTTTCGGGTCCATATCGACCTTGGTTAAGATAACACCGTCGGTGGAGACGGTCTTTTCGAACTCTTCCGCACGGATGACTGCGTCATTTCCGGCAACTGCTTCGTCCACGTAGAAGACTAAATCCGGCTTCATGACACGCTTGATTTTGTCAAGCTGGTTCATGAGGTTGACTCTGTTGTGGAATCTTCCGGCAGAGTCTGCAAGGACAACATCGGTGTTGTGTGCCTTTGCGTAGTCAACGGTGTCGAAGAGAACCGCAGACGGGTCTGCCCCTTCCTGGTGTGCGATGAGTTTAACACCTAAGCGGTCGCAGTGAACGCGAATCTGCTCCACTGCTCCGGCGCGGAAGGTATCTCCTGCACCGACCACTACAGAGAATCCCTGGCTCTGCAGGAGGGCGGCGATTTTTGCAACCGAGGTGGTCTTGCCTGTTCCGTTGACACCGGTGAAGAGAATCTTGACGGGCTTCTCGTGGGTATTGATATATTGTACGAGGTCGAATCCGTCTCCTAATACGTTCTCGATTGCATGTTTGAGCGCTTCTGTTACCACTTTGTCTGCGGAGTCAAACATCTTGCGGTGAGTTCCGACGAGCTCTTTTTTCATGTGCTCGGTGATGGCTTCGGCAACCGGGTAGGCAACGTCTGCTTCGAGGAGCACCATCTGTAAATCAAAGAGGGTCTCTTCGATGTCCTTTTCGGAGAGCACGAACTCGCGGTCAACGACTAAGGTCTTTAAGCGGGAGAAGATGCTGGTTCCTCTGGTCTCTTCCTCCTCTTCGACTGCCGGTGTCGGGACAACGGGTGTTGGTTCCGGCTTTTTCTCTGCCGGAGCCGGTGCCGCGGCAGGAACAGATGCAGTATTTTCTATTGGAGTCTCGGTTTCGGGTGCGGGCAGTTCTGCAGGAGACGGGATTTCCTCCTTCTTTTTCTTGCCCAGACCGAGAACTCTTTTCAGTCCTTCAAACATTATGTATTTATTCGGCGGTCAGCCTATAAATTCCTCTCTATACTATTAGAGGAAGAATGCAAAAAAAGAGGGTATTTAGGACCGCATGGCACCGTCAACCGAGAGGATTTCTCCGGTGACGTAGGATGCGAGGTCGGAGGCGAGGAAGAGGAAGGCGTTTGCGATGTCTTCCGGCTCGCCGATTCTGCGAAGCGGGATTGCCTGAATCATCGGGGCAATCATCTGTTCGGGAAGGGCTGCGACCATGTCAGTCTTGGTGATTCCCGGAGCTACGGCATTGACGCGGATGTTGGACGGTCCAAGTTCGCGGGCAAGCGAGATGGTCATTCCGTTTACGGCGAATTTGCTTGCCGGGTAGGCAACACCTGACGGCTGTCCGGAGATGGAGACCATGGAGCTGGTGTTTAAGATGACGCCTCCTCCCTGTTCTCTCATGAGCGGAACAACTGCCCGGACAGCGACGCTGATGGCGTTGACGTTTAAGTTGATGACCTTTTCAAACTGGCCGTCCTCGTAGTTTTCGATTTTGGTGCTGTCGGAAACGCCGGCGTTGTTTACGAGAATGTCGATTTTTCCGTACTTGTCTGCAATCTTTTTGACTGCTTCGCGGACAGCCTCGCCGCTGTTTAAGTCAGGCCAGTCGCCGCCGACTTCCCATGCCGGGTTTTCTGCTTTGAGTTCTGCAAGGGCTTTGTCGACGCTTTCCTGGCGCGAGCCGAAGAGGATGACTTTTGCGCCGTTTTCCAGGAATTTCTTTACGGTTGCGTAGCCGATTCCGCGTGTTCCGCCGGTGACAACGGCGACTTTTCCGGATAATAATTCAGACATTTGTATCTTCTCCTATTGGTTTTCTATTTCCTCTCACAGGATATTAAGCTATGTCTCAGAACAGAACCGAAAGCACTGCATCCGGGAAGAGGAGGAAAACGCCGAGGATAATCACCGGGACATGGAGGAGGTAGATAAGAAGCGTGTGGCGTCCTGCAAAACACAGAGGACGCAGAACCGTCGGCATCTCCGGCAGCCTGGAGAGGAAAGTGCAGCGCTTTCCTGCCGGATAGAGTATTTTCCCTGCGGAGACTCCAAGAAGCATTACCCCGAACCAGGGAATAAGCGGCTCGTAGTCGATAGAAGTAAATCCGGGATACGGCATTCCAAAGGGCAGAAGCAGCAGGTTTCCTGAAACTCCCTGCAGGAAGCAGGAGAGGATGATGATGCCGATTCCGGAAACCGCCGGGATGAACCACTGCACCTTTCCGGAGAGGAAGGGGATTGCCAGGATTGTTCCGCATCCGATGAGATGCAGAATGCCGAAGACAACAAAGCCCTGCGGATAGATAATCCCGGTCACTGCCGTGATTATCAGGGCAAAGAAGAGCAGCTGGAGTCCGCGTTTTACCGTCCTTGCAGGTTTTCTTCCGGCAAGGATTAAGGAGAGTCCTGCAATGAAGATGAAAACCGCAGCGCCCGCGGCTCCGCTTACTGCCTGCGGGTCGAACCAGCGGATGATGCCGAAAAAGTACAGACAAAAGAGGATGTGGTAGAGTACCATGAGGAGCAGTGCGGTTCCGCGGACTGCATCAACTTCATAGTACCGAGCACCCATTTACTCGACAACCTCGCCGGAAACGGTTCTGAAGAACTCTTTTACCTTCGGCTGTGCGGCAAACTCGCGAAGCGATAAGGTGCAGGCATAACTTCCGGCATTGGAAAATTCCAGATAATCGCCGACCTCTGCCTTCGGCAGTGCGATGTCGCGGGCAAAGACATCAAAGCCGGAACAGAGATTTCCGGTAACCGTGACGACCTCTGTTGTCTCTGCGGAATTGAGAACGGAAATTTCGCAGGGAGTCTCACAGGAGATTAAAGGCTCTGCCCCGCGGGATACCGGACCGTAGAGTTTTGCGATATTTGCGGCCGCTGGGCGGAGGAAGCCGTTCATGCCTCCGGATGCGATAAGATACGTCTTGCCGCGGGAGACTTTTTTGTCGATGATGCGGGTTCTGAAAACTCCTGCCTTGCCGACCAGATATCTTCCCGGCTCGATAATCAGTGTCTCTGCTGTTCCCGCATACTTTTCGGTGAGTTTGCGCACCGCATCTCCTAACGCTTCCATATCCAGCGGCGTCTGGCAGGACTTGTCATAGACAATGCCGCATCCGCTGCCGAAGTTGATGATGCGAATCGAAAATCCGCGGGTTTTCAGATTCTCTGCAAGGGCGAACACGTTTTCATAGTAGCGTGCAAGCGTCTCCCATCCCAGATTCTGGGACTGGATGTGGGTGTGAATGCTGGTGATTTTTACGTTCTGCAAAGCGGGCAGGCTATCCAGGAGTTCATAGTCGATGCCGAACTGCGAAGGACCTCCTGCTACTGCGTCCATGCCGAATGCCGGATTGATGCGGATGCCGATTTCAAACCCGCCGCCAAGCTCTCCGGCGATTTTGTCCAGGCGGGAAAGTTCGCCTATGCTGTCTGCGATGACCCGACAGCGGGGAAGCGCGTAGCGCAGGTCTTCATCGGTTTTTCCCGGTGCAGAGTAGCTGATGTCATCTTTTGCAACCCTGAAACCTTCTGCAAGGCGAACCTCTCCGGCTGATGCCGCATCAATGCCGCAGCCGTTTGCAAGAAGCGTCTGTAAGACATGCCTGTTCGGATTGGTCTTTGCGGAATAGAAGAACCGGAATCCGGGAAACGTCTGTTTCAGTGTCCGGAGATTATCGAGAATAACCGCCTCGTCATACAGGTAATAGGCATCAGCATTTTTCATGATAATTCATGATTGGACTGACAAAAATATATAGCTTGCAGAGGAGTATTAAGCAACCCTTAATATCTTACAGCGCACACATTTAAGATTGCTAGAGTGTAGCATGATACCTTGTGTCACATTCGGCAGATAAGAGCAGGATAGAACCATGTTTTGGAATGAAAAAATGGAGACCTTAAAAGGTCAGGAACTAAAGGATCTCCAGCTAAAACGCCTGAAGGCAACCATTAAGCAGACGCAGAATATCGGATTTTACAAACAGATGTTCAAAGAGGCAGGAATCACCCCTGATGACATCAAGACCTTAGACGACATCACGAAAATTCCGTTCACCAAAAAGTCTGATCTCCGCGGCGGATATCCGTTCGGATTCCTAGCTGTCCCGATGAACCAGATAAACCGGATTCACACAACGTCCGGTACTACCGGAAAGCCGACGGTTGTTGCATATACCAAAAACGATCTTGCGGCATGGACAGAACTTTTAGCCCGCAACTTCACGATGGTTGGCCTCAAAGCAGGCGATATCTTCCAGAACGCAGCAAACTATTCTTTATTCACCGGAGGTCTTGGAATCCATATGGGAGCTGAGGCCATCGGATGCGCTGTAGTCCCGTCTGGTGTTGGAAACACCAAACGCCAGATTGAGATGATTCAGGACTTCGGCGTCACTGCTCTTCACTGCACCCCCAGTTATGCAATGCACTTAACCGAAGTAGCCGAGGAAATGAACGCGGACTTAAGTTCCTTAAAAGTCGGCTGTTTCGGTGCAGAAGCCTGGTCGGACAATACCAGACGCGATCTGGAAAACCGCTTAGGCGTTAAGGCCTACGACAGCTACGGCATGAGCGAACTCTTCGGTCCGGGAGTCGCGTTTGAATGTCAGGAGCAGAACGGTCTTCATATCTGGCATGACAGCTACCTCGTCGAGATTATTGACCCCAAGACCGGAGAAACACTCGAAGCCGGCGAGAAAGGAGAACTCGTCGTAACGCCGCTCGTAAAAGAGGCAATGCCGCTTCTGCGTTACCGCACCGGAGACATCACTATGCTTATGGAGGATGAATGTCCGTGCGGCAGAGGTCCGAAGCTTGCCCGCTTCTTTGGAAGAAGCGACGATATGCTCACCATCAGAGGAATCAACGTATTCCCGAGTCAGATTGAACATGTCTTGAAGAACATCCCGGATGTCGGAGACCAGTTTATGGTATATATCGACAGAATCAACCACCTCGACGAGATGACAATAGAAGTCGAGATGAGCAAGTCTGTTTTCTCCGGAGAACTCGCGGACCTTTCAAGACTCCAGGCAAAAATTATGAAGGCTCTGCAGGAGACGCTGACCATTCGCGCCCGCGTTGAACTCAAAGAGCCGGGATCACTTCCCCGCTTTGAAGGAAAAGCAAAACGTGTTATTGACCGCAGGACGGTTTAAATATGCAGTATTACAACGAAAAGATTGAGACGATGCCGAAACCGGAGATGGAAAAGCTCCAGTATCAGGAATTAAAACAGTTAGTCACCCGCTTATACGCTAACTCTCCGTTTTACAGCGGAAAGATGAAGGAAGCTGGTGTTCGTCCTGATGATATCACTTGTATTCAGGACATCACCAAGCTTCCGTTTATGCGCAAGACCGACCTCCGCGACAATTATCCGGATAAGCTTGTCTGTGTTCCAAAAGACGATGTGGTGAGATATCATGTTTCCTCCGGTACTACCGGAAAGCCGACGGTTGTCGCCTACACGCAGGGCGATATTGATAATCTCTGGACTGAAGCTCTTGCCCGCTCCCTTGTTTCCTGCGGCATCGGCAAGAAGGATGTTTTACAGGTCTGCTACGGATACGGTCTCTTCACCGGAGGTCTTGGACTTCACTATGGAGGAGAGAAGGTTGGAGCCACTGTTATTCCGGCATCCACTGGAAACTCCGAGCGTCAGATTGAGCTTGCTCAGGACTTAGAGTCCACTGCTATTGCCTGCACTCCGTCGTACTTAATCCATCTGCTCGATGTCGCAGAGAAGATGGGTGTCGACATCAGAAAGGACACCAAACTCAGAACCGCAATCCTTGGTGCTGAACCATGGACCGACGAGATGAGAAAGTACATCTACGAGAAGTCCGGAATCGTCGCACACGATATCTTTGGAACTTCTGAGATTTCCGGTCCGATGTTCACCGACTGTTCCGAGCTTAACGGTATCCACATCGGTGCAGACTTAGCATACGTTGAAATCATTGACCCTGAAACCGGCGAGCAGTTAGAGCCGGGAGAGAAGGGAGAGCTGACCATGACTGTCTTGAAGAAGGAGGCAATCCCGATGATTCGCTACAGAATCGGAGACATTACTTCTATCCTTGAGGGTGACTGTCCGTGCGGCAGAACAAGCCCCAGAATTGCCCGCTTAAGTGGTCGTGTGGACGATATGCTTATTATCCGCGGAATCAATGTATTCCCATCTGCAGTTGAACATGCTCTCCTGAAGAACTCGTTCTTAACCAGCCACTTCATGATTGAGGTTTCCAGAACAGGCCGCCTCGATGATATGCTGGTCAAAGTCGAACTGAAACCCGATGCAATGACTGACGGTATCAACGGACTTATGGAGATGCAGAGAATTGCCGAGCGTACACTCCGCGATGCATTAAATGTCTCCGCAAGAGTTGAACTGTGCCCGCCGAATTCCCTTCCGCGTTTTGAGGGTAAAGCAAGACGTGTTATCGATAAGAGAGTGATGTAAAATGAGTGAAGAGTATATCATCAAACAGCTGTCTATCTTCTCTGAGAACAAGGCAGGAAAACTGGCTGCAATCGCAAAGATTTTCCTTGATGCAGGCATCTCGATTCAGGCATTCTATATCGCAGAGGCAAACAACTTCGGTGTTGTCCGTGCAATCGTTGACAAGCCGGAGGTTGCATTCGATGCATTTGCCAAGAAGAACTATGTCTTAAAGTACACGGATGTTCTTGCTATCAAGATGAACGATGTTCCGGGAGGTCTCTATGAGGTAGTCGGTCTCTTAGGTGATCTTGGAATCAACATCGAGTACTCTTACGGTTACCGTACCAAGGACTATGGAGCACTGATTGCAAAGGTCGAAAATCCGGCTGATGCTGTTGAGAAGATTAAGAAATCCGGTCTGGAACTGCTTCCGGCAGCAGACTACAACTTTTAACCGCCCATCGCAAGCTTCCAGCTTGCTCATGCCTTGAGCCATTGGCTCTCGGCTATCCCCGCGACGCCTAAGGGGCATGCGGAGGCTATGCCTCCTTAGCCCCGGGGATTACTTTTTTTAATTCTTCGAGGGAAACAGTTAATATCTTCCCGATTATATGAATATACAGAGACAACGAAGCGCTGTATTGCAAATACCCCTCAGCAAAAATAGCCGCCCTGCCTTTTGTATGCCTGCCGCAGACGGGAGACAGGGAGTCTCATGTTTTGACATCTTTTGTATGCTGTTGCCCATCTCTTTTTCATACTTTATGATAACTCTAAATAGTTTCAACGCGAATATTCAGGTATGGTAGGCGACTCTGAGCTCTCCCGTATCGGCATTTCTCTGCCGGAAAACCTTCTGAACAAGTTTGATTCCATCATTGACAAACGCGGATATTCCTCGCGCTCTGAGGGAATCCGCGATGCAATCCGCTCCTATATTACCTACTATGAGTGGATGAACGATGTCGAAGGAGAGCGTCAGGGTGTTATTACTATGGTGTACGACCATGACCAGAGAGGACTCATGGAGGCAGTAACTGAGGTCCAGCATGCAAATATCGATATTATCCAGTCCTCGATTCACTCGCACTTAACCCATGAACGCTGTATGGAAGTGATTCTGGTCAGAGGCGACGGACAAAAACTCAGAAGCTTAACCGAGAGCTTAATGGCTTTGAAGGGCGTTGAGTCGGTGAAGCTTACTACTATTAAGATTTCATAACTTTTTTTTATATTTTGTTTTGTTTGTAGGTTTCTCCGAATCACTGTAGGAAATACGCTCCTACAGTGATTCGAAAAAAACCCAATAAGATAAGCAGAAGACAAAAAAAAAGGAAAATTTAGAGCACCAGAGACGGTGCAGAGTAAACGCGGGCTGCGAGCTCGGAGTTTAACATGTAGAGACTCTTTGCGTCATCGCCGAATAACTCCATCTTTGCAATCAGGTCGTTTGCGTTCTTTTCCTCTTCTCCCTGCTCTTTGACGAACCAGTCTAAGAACTGCATGGAGCGGAAGTCGCGTGCTTCGTATGCTGCTGCGTAGATGTCGTTGATTAAGGAGGTTACATACATCTCGTGCTCAAGGGTTGCGGCAAGCGGGGCTTTTTTGTCTGCGAAAACCTTGTCCGGCTTGTCGATTGCTTCGAGCTGGACCTTGATTCCGTTGTTTAACAGGTAGCGGTAGAAGAGCATTGCGTGGTCTCTCTCTTCCTGAGCCTGAATCATGAACCAGTTTGCAAATCCGTCTAAGCTGATGCTGTCGTAGAAGTTGGAGATTTCAAGGTAGAGATATGCGGAATAGAACTCTTTGTTCACCTGCTGGTTTAAGAGTGCGACGACTTTTTCGTTTAACATGATTGATTATAGGATGTTTGGAGATAAAAATATCCGCATCGGGATTGTGTCCGCTGTTGTGAATGGAGGAATTCTGTTTTGGAAAATTCCTCCTCTCAGTTAAATATAAGTTCCATTCTGCCGAATAGTACTTCACACAGAGGTCTGTATATGTCTATTGGACTTATTGATAATGTCGGCGACTCATTCAAGTTCGCCTTTGACCATACCGCAAAGAAGATCCTTCGCTGGATTGGTCTCTCGATTGTATTCTGGATTCCAATCGTTCAGTTCCTCGCCATCGGTATCTTCATGAAAGTATACCGCGGAGAGGAACCGGATTTCACGAATGCCGGAAAATCCTTCATCCAGGGACTGCTGATGTTCATTGCAGAAATTGTCTATGCGTTAATCCCGTCTCTGATTATTATTCTGTGCGCAATGCTCGGCGCATCTGAAGGCGCAGGCGCTATTTCCGTCATTGGAGTGATTGTCGGAATCGTTCTGGCAGTTATCCTTGGACTCTTCATGATTCCGGTTCAGGTAAACTTTGCCCGCAAGCAGTCCTTTGGAGCAGCATTCGCCTTTGGAGAAATCTTCGGTATGATTGGAAAGCTTGGTCTTGCCAAGTTCATTCTTTCATGGATTCTCTACTTCATCATTGTCCTTGCTGTCTCCATTGTATTAGGACTCTTTTCCGCAATACCGGTTGTCGGAGCGATTCTCATGCTCCTCTACGGTCCGTTTATTGGAATCTTTGCCGCAAAGTACTACAGCAACCTGTTTGAGTAATCCTCAAACACTTTTTTACAGCCCCTCCCGCCTCCTTTATCTCTTAGGACCGCGAATAGTAGAACATCTATGTCCGAAGCACCGAAAAAAGTTGCAGAGATTGCCGCAATCCTCGGCATCCCGGAATCCGAAGTCCGTGAGATTGCAAAAGAGTACGAAGTCATCCTGCCGGGCAAAAAGATTGGCAAAGTCGCCGTCTACGAAGACAGCGTCGTTGACCGCTTCAGAAAAGTTGCCGACTTACGCGCTCAGGGCCTTCCCCATGACGTCATCGTCCCTGCTATCCGCGGCGGAAAGTCCTTAGAAGAGCGTGCCATTGAAGACATGAAACGGATGGGAATCGAAACGCCGAAGGAAGTTCCAAGAGAAGCTCCCAAACCGATTCCGCGGACCGAAACCGAAGAGGAATTAATCCTCGCCGTCCGCTCCATGGAAGCAAAAGTCGTCAGCATGGACCACCGTTTTGCCGCTCTCCGCGACAAAAACGAGATTGACATGGAGAAGTTCATCGACTCCGTCTCCGCTCTTTCTGCTGATATCGCCTCCTTAAAAGAACAGATGTTCACCCTCTGGGACCAGATTGCTTCCCTCGAACAGTTCCTCAGAGAGCAGAACAGTCAGAATGCACAAAACAGCAAACCCTTCTGGAAGAGATAAAACCCACTCTTCCCTATAGACTACTTTTTTACCTTTCACGTCCAAAATAATTACGGTTTAGATAACTCACTAGCCGGGAGTTTTCTTCAAAATGACACAACTCAAAATTACCGATACCACGCTTCGTGATGCACATCAGTCCTTAGCGGCTACCAGAATGCGCACCGAAGATATGCTTTCCCTCGCTGCCGAGATGGAAAAAGCCGGTTTCTGGTCAGTTGAAGCATGGGGAGGTGCTACCTTTGACACCTGTATCCGTTACTTAAACGACGACCCATGGCAGAGACTGCGTGATCTCCGCGAAATATTTGTAAAGACCCCGATTCAGATGCTCCTTCGCGGTCAGAACCTCGTCGGATACAAACACTATCCGGATGACGTTGTTGACAGATTCATCTCCGCCGCAGCCAAAAACGGCGTTGGTGTATTCCGCGTATTCGATGCACTAAACGATATCCGCAACATGCAGCGTTCGATGCAGGCAGTCATCGACAACGGCTGCCACCTCCAGGGCACAATATCATATACCACAAGCCCTGTCCACTCCATTGCCGGCTTCGTTGACCTGGCAGAAGAGCTCTACAGCAAGGGCTGTAACTCGATTTGTATCAAAGATATGGCAGGTCTTATCATGCCGGAAGCAGCACGTGAACTCATTACCGGCATTAAAAAGCGTGTTGACATCCCGGTTTGTCTGCACACGCACTCAACCTCCGGTATTGCCCCGATGAGCTATCAGGCAGCTATCGAAGCAGGTGTTGACATTCTCGATACTGCAATGTCTCCGTTTGCAGGCGGTACCAGCCAGCCGGCAACGGAATCCATCGTCGCATCGCTTGCAGGCACTGCCCGCGACACCGGAATCTCCTTAGAGACCCTGCGCACCATCAAGAACGAAGCAGTCAAAGTCCGCGGAAAGTACGACTGCTTAATCGACGGCATCTCGATGCGCATCGACTCCGATGTTCTGGTCTATCAGCTTCCGGGAGGTATGATTTCCAACCTCGTCTCTCAGCTCAAAGAGCAGAACGCCTTAGAGAAACTCGATGATGTGTTAGTCGAGCTTCCAAAGGTCAGAGCAGACTTAGGCTACCCGCCGCTGGTTACCCCGACCTCCCAGATTGTCGGAACGCAGGCTGTCTTAAATGTCTTAATGGGCGGAAGATACAAGACTGTAACAAACGAAGTCCGCGACTACCTCCGCGGTCTCTACGGAAAGAGCCCGAAGGCACTCGATCCGGCATTTATCGAGTCCGTTGTAGGTCCGGTTGACAGAATCGACTGCCGCCCGGCTGATACGTTAGAGCCAGTCTATGACAAGATGAAGGCAGATGCCGAAGGTCAGGGACTCGTGAAGAAGGAAGAGGATGTCTTAACCTACATCCTCTACCCGGCTATTGCCCCTGCCTTCCTCAAAGGAGAAAAGAAGGCAGAGCCGATGCCGGAGCCGAAAGCAGCAGCACCGGCAGCTTCTGTTGACTACGAGATTCCGCGTTCGATGGAAGTCGAAGTTGACGGAGAGGTCTTTGCAGTCCGCATCTTATCTGTGGAAGGCGAGTCTGTTGTCAGTGCTGAGGCTGATGCAAACCAGCGCCCGAGAGGAGATGTGCCGGGCGGCGTCAAGAGCAGTATTCAGGGAATGGTTCTTGACATCAAAGTTCAGGCAGGTCAGAAGGTTTCCGCAGGAGACACCCTCCTCGTACTCGAAGCAATGAAGATGGAAAATCCGGTTGTCAGCCCGGTTGACGGAACGGTTACGGAAATCTTTGTCGAGAACGGAGCGGTTGTCCAGAGCGGAGACGTTCTCGTGGTGGTGAAATGAGCAGAAACCAGTACTTCGACAAAGTATTAGTTGCAAACCGCGGAGAAATCGCCATCCGCGTCATGCGTGCCTGCCGCGAGATGGGAATTGAGACGGTCGCTGTCTATTCCGAAGCGGATGAGAATGCGCTCCATGTAAAGTATGCAGATGAGGCATTCTTAATCGGTCAGGCTCACCCGACAAAGAGCTACCTCAATATGGAACGCATCTTAGAGGTGGCAGACATGGCAGGCGCCGATGCTATCCACCCGGGATACGGTTTCCTTGCGGAGAAGGCGGCCTTCTCCGGAGCGGTCAAGAAGGCAGGATTTGCCTACATCGGTCCTTCGGAAGAGACCATCCGCATGATGGGTTCCAAGCTGGATTCCAAGCAGGCAATGCATGATGCAGGTGTCCCTGTCTTACCGTGGACGCAGTCCACAAACCACGATGAGGCAAAGGCATTTGCGGAAGCCATTGGCTATCCGGTTATTGTGAAGGCTTCTGCCGGCGGCGGCGGTATTGGTATGACGATTGTCAACAACGAGGCGGAACTCGATGAAGCAATCGCAAAGTCCAGCAGAACGGCTGCTGCTGCATTCGGCGACTCGACGGTTTTCATCGAGAAGTATCTCGCAAAGCCGCGCCACATTGAGGTGCAGGTCTTTGCGGATAAGCAGGGCGATGTTGTCCATATGTTCGAGCGTGAGTGTTCGATTCAGAGAAGACACCAGAAGTTAATCGAGGAGGCTCCGTGTCCTATTATGACGCCGGAACTGCGCGAGAGAATGACGCAGTCTGCAATTACTGTCGCAAAGACCTGCGGCTATGAGAACGCAGGAACTGTGGAGTTCCTCTATGATAACGGCAACTACTACTTCATGGAGATGAACACCCGTCTGCAGGTTGAGCACACGGTCACAGAACTCATCACCGGTATTGACATGGTGAGAATGCAGATTATGGTTGCCGCAGGCGAACCGCTTCCGTATGCACAGGAGCAGATTACCTGCCGCGGACATGCTATCGAATGCCGTATCAATGCGGAAGACCCGATGAACAACTTCGCGGCAGACGCGGGAAAGATTACGCACTACCGCTCTCCGGGAGGACCAGGTATTCGAATCGACAGCTGTATCCACAACGGATACACGATTCCGCCGCACTATGATTCCATGATTGCAAAGCTCTGTGCCCGTGCAATGACGCGTGAGGAGACTATCAACCGCATGCGCCGTGCGTTAATGGAGTATGTGATTTTAGGTGTCAAGACGACGCTTCCGCTCCACTATGCAGTCATGAACAATCCGGAGTTCATCGCCGGAAACACGCACACGCATTTCCTCTCCGAGCCGACGGTCAGAAGCTCCCTTTCGCAGTACATGCGCGAGAGTGAGACGCGTATGCATCAGCTCGCCGACTCGCTGAAGTTCGAGAAAGGAAAAACCATTGCGGTAACTGCGGCAGTTACTGCGTACATGAACGCATTAGCACAGAAGAACGCCGCAAAGAAGGAGTAATTCCTTCCAACCATTTTTCGGAACATATATATTCTTAAACAGCGTTCTTAATATGCACTTTTTGCTGCGGTGGCCTAGCTGGTTAGGGCGTCGGACTCATAATCCGAAGGTCGGGGGTTCGGATCCCTCTCGCAGCACTTTTCATAATT
>JAGARL010000302.1 GCA_017622255.1 Methanocorpusculum sp. | reverse complement strand
CGCATCCGGTTTTTGCGAATACGATACATTCCGGGATTTCCTTGATAACTGCTGAGTACATGGATTTCTTCTCCGAGCCGGACTCTGCAAGCAGATAGTCAACCGCAGCAATCCGGCGTTTTATCTGTGCCAAATCGTTCTGCAGTGCTTTTCGTTTCTGCCGGAGGATGAATTCTTCATCTGCTCCGGAAAGAACATCTGCAATCTCCGAAATTGAAAGTCCTGCTGCCCGCAGAGACTGAATCCGGTAGAGCGTAAAGAGCTGAGCTGTTGAGTAGTGCCGGTAACTGTTGAAGCGGTCAATTTTATCCGGCTTCAACAGTCCGCATTCGTCATAATACCGCAGGGTTTTGATGCTGGTTTTTCCAAGACGGGAAAACTCACCGATGCGAAACAGATTTGTCACCTTCTTTTGTTGCACGAGTAAGAAAAATAGGGTATGGAGTCTCCCGTACGGGAAGAGTTATGCGTATCCTGCCGGATCTTCTTCGCCTTCGGTTTCTTCTTCGTCCGCGCCGGCGTAGAACTTTTCCATGAATGCCTTGCAGGTGTCTCTGCATTTTTCAACAAGGCCTGCGTCCACCTGTTCGACCGGAACATTGTTTGCGAGTTCCGTCATGATGATTTCGACTAACTGGTATGCGGAGTCCGGAGTCATTCTGATGTGGGAGTCCTTGCCGTTGTAGAGGTTGACCACCATATCAATGGTCCAGACCGGATTTTCTCCCTCACGGCGGTAGGTGTTGACATCAATAGTATGCCAGTCCTCATCCATAGTGCCGGAGGATAAGGTGTAGGCTTTCTGGACGCGGTTGCCGTAAAGAGATGTTAAGTGCTGGATAATCCAGACAGCGGCCTTTGCCTTGTCGTTTCCTTTGCAGGCGAAGACTAAGTCTTCAAAGAATGCTGCGGAGTTGACGTGACATCCGGTCATAACAACCATGGTCGCGGCAGGACCAAGGAGCATCGACATGGCGTTTACCATCTTCGGGAAGGTCTTTCGGTCAATCGGGTCGATTAAGTGATACTCGAAGACCTCGCGAATCGGGTCAATGATTGGCGGGTTTGCCTCGAGGATGGCGGCAAACTCGTTTAAGTCTTTCAGGAACTGTTCGGGGACTTTTTTGTGCGGCGTCTGTTCTTCTTCGCTTGGTTCTTCTGCAGTCTCTGCCGGTTTTTCCTCTGCCGGAATCTCAGCCGGTGCCGGTTCTGCAGGTTCTTCTACCTTCTTTTTGCGGTAGGTGCGTTTCTTTTTCGGGGCTTCGACTGGAGCTTCCGGTATTGTATTGATATCTTCTTCAGTCATGCATATACGATTTATTCTGATGCGCCAAAAGGTAATCGGTTAGTAGAGTCAGAGATTTTTCGGTTGTGAAAATCCGGATAGTATAACATCTCTCAGCGCACATTATCATACAATGCAGTATCGAGTAAATCCCAGAAACGGCGACCGCTTATCCGTCTTAGGGTATGGATGTATGCGGTTTTCGCGAACCGCGGGTGTTTCGGTGAACCAGAAGAAATCCGAGGAGGAGATGAGCCTTGCCCTTGCAAACGGGGTAAATTACTTTGATACTGCCTATCTCTATCCGGGAAGCGAAGCGGCTCTTGGAAAATTCCTTGCCAAAGGACACCGCAAAGAGGTTTTCCTTGCAACGAAACTGCCGTTTCGCCAGTGCAGGAAGACGGAGGACTTTGAGCGGATTTTCTCTGAGCAGAAGAGCCGGCTTCAGACGGATTACATAGACTACTATATGGTCCATATGTTAGGAGACCTTGCCTCCTGGAAGCGGCTTTTGTCTCTGGGAATTGCCGAATGGGCTGCAGCAAAGAAGGCGTCAGGGGAAATTCGTCAGTTCGGTTTCTCGTATCATGGAGGAACTGATGAGTTTAAGCGGCTGATTGATGCGTTCGACTGGGACTTCTGCCAGATTCAGATTAATTATCTGGATGCAAAAACGCAGGCAGGAATTGCCGGAATGCAGTACGCCGCAGAGAAGGGACTGCCGGTTTTTGTGATGGAACCGCTTCGCGGCGGCAGTCTTGCCCGTCTCCCGAAGAAGGCAGAGACGGTTTTCACCGATTCTGATCCGAAGCGGACTGCTGTAGATCAGGCGCTTCGCTGGCTCTGGAACTTCGAGGAGATTACGGTTGTCTTGTCCGGCATGAACGATGTTTCGCAGGTGGAGGAGAACTGTGCATCCGCTGATACCGCGGAAGCAAAATCTCTCTCAGAGGCGGAGCTTGCGGTCTATGATGAAGTCTGCTCGGTGCTGAATTCGGAGATTCGCGTCCCCTGCACATCCTGCGGCTACTGTATGCCCTGCCCGCACGGAGTGGATATCCCGTCCTGCTTTGCGGCATATAATCTCCGGTGGTCTCAGGGATGGTTTTCCGGTATGGTTTCCTATGTTACCTGCACATCGCTGAAGGAAAAATCAGCGGCGGCTTCAGCCTGTGTGAACTGCGGGCTGTGCGAGAACAAGTGTCCGCAGGGGCTTCTTATTCGCGATTATCTGGACGAGGTGAAAACGGTGATGGAAGGGCGGATTTATAAGGCGGCGCTTCCGGTGGTGAAGAAGTTTTTAGAGCGGTAGGCTTTGTTCCTACATTGAATTGCTGTGTGGTCTGTGTTCTTTCCAAGGATTTCGGTGAT
>JAGARL010000301.1 GCA_017622255.1 Methanocorpusculum sp. | reverse complement strand
TTCGGTTCTTCGTCTTCAGAGACAACCCGCACCTTCATGCTTGCCTGCACCATCTTATCCGAGAAGAAGAACTGGACAAAGGCGGAGATGAAGACGAATCCGAGAATCATATAGAGCCACGCGCCTGAGAGGAATCTCGAGGCGACGGATATAATTGCCACGTAGAGGGCAAGCATAATCATCCAGGCAACAACCTGACGACCGACTAACCCCCAGTCACGTTTCCAAATCATGTTGTCTTTATATGTTGACGGGTGAGGATATTAGGTTTCCTTAACTCCGGTTTGGTTTTTTCGGGGTTTTATGTGGATAGCACATTAATTAAATCCACCGCCGATGCACAATGCGATAGCGTTGTGTTACAGAAAGCAAGCGATTAGCGAAGCTTTCGACATCGTCCTGATTCAGGTTTTATTTTCTATTCGCGTAGATTCGCGTGTTCTTATCTTCTTGGCCGCAGTTTGAAACGTACAAATACGCGAATTTACGCGAATCAGAAGAATACGCTTAAGCTAAATGTAGTCACTCCGTCGCTAATCGCTCCTCCGCTGTAACACAACGCTCTCGCGTTGTGTTGGTGTTTTGCCAAATCTTTGACTTTATGGGAAGCACCCCTCATACATACT
This sequence comes from Methanocorpusculum sp., assembly GCA_017622255.1. Classification (GTDB taxonomy): domain Archaea; phylum Halobacteriota; class Methanomicrobia; order Methanomicrobiales; family Methanocorpusculaceae; genus Methanocorpusculum. The sequence continues at coordinate 1,018 of JAGARL010000301.1, read as the reverse complement.
CCTTTATCCCGATTCACACCAAATAAGTACAACAGGTTAGAGATATATGGCAAAAGACCAGATACGAAACGGCAGACTGGAAGGCAACCGTTCCGAAGACTGCGAGCTTTACCTCGCATCCATGAACGCGGACCGTGAAATCGCCGAATGCGACATCAGAGTCGACATGGCGCACGTCTTAATGCTTGTTCAGCAGAACTTAATCGACAAAGAATCCGCCAAAAAAATCCTCGTAGCCCTCAAAGGCTACATGGAAAACGGACTTCCCGAAAACGCCTTCGACCCCGCCCGTGAAGACATCCACGCAGGCATCGAAGCACAGTTAATGGAAGACGTCGGCGCCGACGCCGGAGGCCGCATGCACCTTGGCAGAAGCAGAAACGACGAAGTCGCAACCTGCCTGAGAATGCGTACCCGCCAGTACATCTTAGATGCTTTATCCGGCATCTTCGAACTGCGCCGCTCCTTAATCACCCGCGCCGAAGAACACACCACAACCATCATGCCGGGATTCACCCATCTCCAGCATGCACAGCCAACCACTCTCGCCCACTATCTTTTAGCCTACGAAAACCTCTTCGCCCGTGACGCCGGCCGTCTCTTCGACGCCTACGCCCGGGTAAACCGCTCCCCGCTCGGCTCTGCGGCATTCGCCGGAACCGGTTTTGCCCTTGACCGGGAACTCACCGCCTCCTACCTCGGCTTCACCTCGCCGATGGAAAACAGCATGGACGGTGTTGCCTCCCGCGACTTCATCGTCGAAACCATCTCCGCATTTGCAATCCTCATGACCAACATCAGCCGCATCTGCGAAGAACTCATCCTCTGGTCATCCGCATTTGTCCGGTTCGTCAACCTAAACGACGCCTTCTGCTCCACCAGCAGCATCATGCCGCAGAAGAAAAATCCGGACACCTTGGAAATCATGCGGGCAAAATCCGCCGCCGTTACCGGAGAACTCATGACCGCTCTCATGCTCATCAAATCCCTTCCGATGAGCTACAACCGCGACCTGCAG
>JAGARL010000300.1 GCA_017622255.1 Methanocorpusculum sp. | reverse complement strand
TGCAAAAGAGGCAGCCCGCAGTCTTGCCCGCGAAGCAGGCGTTACGGTTGTCATGAGCGGAGCAGAAGATATTATTACTGACGGCGTCAGGACGCTTGGCGTTGGAAACGGTGTTTCCCTGATGGGCAGTATTTCCGGAACCGGCTGTATGGCAAATCCGTGCGTTGCCGCTGCCTGCTGTGTTGCAGAGACGGTTGATGCCTGTGCGGCAGCTATGGCTGCCCTGGGAATCGCCGGTGAAAAAGCGGCCGCAGTTTCTTCCGGTCCTGGAAGTTTCAAGCCGGCATTCTTTGATGCGGTCTATAACCTGACGATAGAAGAGTTCGAGGCTTCGGCAAAAATTACCGAGTACTGATATGAAGTATGATTTGTATGTGGTAACCGACGAGGGGCTTTCCCGCGGAAAGACTCATGTGGAAATTGCCCGCGAGGCGGTTGCCGGCGGGGCTGATGTGATTCAGCTCCGCGACAAGACTGCGGATTCTGCATCGCTCTATGTGGCCGCATGTGAGATTGCGGAAATCTGCCGCGGCAAGGCGCTGTTTTTCGTGAATGACCGGCTGGATATTGCTCTTGCCGCAGGAGCTGACGGCGTGCATGTGGGGCAGAGTGATTTGCCGGCAGCGGTTGTCCGCTCTCTGGTGCCGAAGGATTTTCTTGTCGGTGTCTCGGTTGGTTCTGTTGCGGAAGCGCTTGCGGCAGAAGCAGACGGAGCGGATTATGTTGCGGTCAGTCCGGTTTTTTCGACTGCATCAAAGTATGATGCAGGAGACGGTCATGGTCTGGATACTGCCCGCGCCATCTGCGATGCGGTGTCTGTTCCGGTTGTTGGAATCGGCGGGCTGAATAAGGACAATATTCCGGAGGTAATTTCTGCAGGCATTGACGGGATTGCGGTAATATCTGCTGTGGTCTCTCAGGAAGATATATCCGCCTCGGCGGCAGAATTATCTGCTATAATTGCGGAGGCAAAGAGAAGCGTATGACAGAAGAGGTTGTGCAGTGGTGTATTCGCGTCCCTATCCAGGAAGGGGAGGCGATGCGCCGGCAGGTTATTGCAGACGGGATTGCGGACAGAAGTCTTCGTCCGCGGGCAGAGGATGGATTTTTGCTGATTCCTATCTGCGAAAAGCGTGAGGGGGCTGTGCAGATGCCGTTTGCGGCAAGCCCGAAGAGGGAGGAACTGCCGCGGCATGAGCAGGTCGGCGGTCTGGTTATCCTGCAGGATGATGATGTGGAAGGGGCAAAGAAGATTCTGCAGAACCGTCCGAACGCACATACGGCACTGTATGCAACATCTCCGGTTGAAGGGGAGTTCCGCACCCGGAGTTTCAAGGTGCTTGCCGGTCTGGATACGACCGAGACGCTGTATCATGAGTACGGGAAGCGGATGTATGTGGATTTGACGGCGGCATACTTCTCCGCCCGTCTTTCGAATGAGCGTCAGCGTCTTCTCTCGCAGATGCGGGAGGGGGAGAAGGTTCTTGATATGTTCGCCGGTGTCGGTCCGTTTGCGGTGATGCTTGGTCCGAAAGCCTCGCTGATGGTTGCAAATGATTTAAACCCGTCTGCGGTTTATCTGATGCAGAGAAACCTCCGCTTAAACAAAATAAAAACAGTCGTACCAACGGTCGGAGATGCGATGAATCTGCCGAATATGCTCTCTCCGTTGAAATTTGACCGCATTATCATGAATCTGCCGTTTGCCGCATATGAGTTCCTGGAAGCCGCGGCAAAGCTTGCGGAGAGCCGCTGTACAATTCATCTGTATTCGCTGGTGGAACGCGAAGGAGAGCATAATGAGGATATTCTCCGGGCCTTCCCGAATGCGAAGATTACGGAGAAGTTCATCCGGTCATACTCGCCGACGAGCTGGCATGCGGTGTATGACGTTGAAGTTGGGTACTGAGGTTTTATCTTGAAATGTAAAATCTGCGGGACAAACACTGTTCGTGATTTGGAGATTGCCGTAGCCGCCGGAGCGGATGCTGTCGGGTTTATTGTCGGGACAACGCACAAATCCGATGATTCGATAACTCCCGCCGAAGCAAAGGCGATGATTCGTCTGCTTCCGCCGTTTGTTTCCGGCGTTGTGGTAACACATCTGACCGCTCCTGAGGATTTGGTTCGTCTTGTGGAAGGGACTGCCTGCAGTGTTTTGCAGATTCAGGATATGGTGCCGGTTGAGATTCTGGCGTTGCTTCGTGAGCGGTTCCCGCATCTTTGTCTTGTCAAGGCAGTGCATGTGACAGATGATTCCTCTGTTGCGACAGCCAAGGATCTTGAACCGTATGCGGATGCGATTCTTCTCGACAGCAGGACTGCAGACCGCTTAGGGGGGACAGGCATTACGCATGACTGGTCGATTTCCGCAAAGATTGTGTCAGCAGTCTCCAAGCCGGTGATTCTTGCAGGCGGCTTGAAGTCGGAGAATCTGTTCGAGGCGATGTCTGTGGTGAAACCCTATGCGGTGGATGTTCACTCCGGTGTAAAGCAGGACGGGGTGCGGGATTTCCTGCGGACAGAAGAGTTTGTGCGGATTGCTCACGGGTTCTAAGGCGGAGGTTATTCTCTGCCTTTCAGGATGCTGAGTTTCTTTTCTGCTTTGATGTATTCTTTGAGGATTTGTTTTTTCGTGTAGCGCCGGTAGGAGATTGAGAGGTATCCTTCGTGTCCTGCGATGTGTTCTGCAACGTCTTTGTTCGCGGCGAGGGAAAAGCGGGAGATGAACCATTTTCTGGTCATGTGCCAGTGTACTGCAGGTGTTCTTCCTTCGGATTGGGCGTTCAGGCCAAGCTGTTTTGCGGTTTTTCTGAGGTAATATTGTGCGGATTCTGCAGAGAAGGGAAAGATTCTCTCGTTGCTGTCTGTTCTTGTCCGCAGGTAGTCAAGCAGGGCTTCTGATGCCTCTTCGGTTAAGTAGGTTGTTCGTGCGGTTTTGGTTTTGGTGATTTCTGCCGGGATGGAGATTTCTGTTCGTTCCTCTTCCCATCTGAGATCGGATTTTCTGAGCTGGAGTGTCTCTCCAAGCCGCATGCCGGAGGCAAGGAGGACTAACAGCAGGGTTCCCATGTGTTTCGGGAGGGCGTCGTAGATGATGCGGAGCGTTTTTCGTTTGAGTTCAATCTCGCATTTCTTCGGTTTCGGTGGCGGGAGTTGGGCTGTCAGGCGCTGGCGTTCGCGTTTAGTTAAGGGAAATCCGCATTCTTCGAGCCAGAGGCAGACACAGCGGAGGTAGAGGTTTGCTGTTGTCGGGGAGTAGGTTTCGCAGAGTTTTTGTCCGTAGGTTTTGCAGTCGAGGTAGTAGTTGCGGTTTCCTGCAGTTAGTTCTTCGATGTAGCGGTCACATGCGGTGTTGAGGTTTTTGCTGCTGACGGTTTGTTCGGTTGTGATGCGGATGTAGTGTTTGAGGGCGAGCTGGTAGTTTGCCTGTGTTTTTTTATTTGGATAGAGGCTTAGGAACTGTTTGGTGGTGAGTGTCTTTTGTGCTGTTGTTTTCTGTTTTTCGGCCTTTTTGTGCATATAATGTATGTGCTTCCGGCGGGGTGAATATGTGTTTTTTTGTTGGGTGGAATTGTGTGATTATGATAAACACGTGAATTTCCGCAAATCAAAAAAGAACTCATGGATTGCCGTGAAGTCGCTCCGTCACTAATCGTTCCTTCGCTGCTTACGCAACACTATCGTGTTGCTTCGGGTTGTTTTTTGAAATGAATGTTTGAAAAAAGTCTCAGTAAAATTTGGGTGATTTGCACCTGCCCGAAGGGCAAGTACAAATCTGTCTTTCTCTTCAGCTTAGAACTGATTCTTCTTCAGAAGAATTTACTCGCGGCGGAGGAGGAGGACTGCGACTGCGCCAAGACCTGCAAGTGCTGCAAGTGCTCCGAAACCTGGGGTTGCCGGTGCTTCTGGCTCATCTGGGGTGTCCGGAGTGTCTGGGACGTCTGGAGTGTCCGGGGTGTCCGGAGTCTCTGCGCCTTCAACGACGTTGACGGTGACAGTCTTCTTCGGGACGTTGTCAATTGCAACGGAGAGAGAGTACTCATCGACGTTTAAGTCAGAGGTGTCAAGGGTAACTTCCCAAGTTCCATCATCTGCAATCTTGGTAGAGACAACGATGAATGCTGCGGATCCGACGGTCTCCTTCGGTACTGCTGCGAATGCAGTGGAGAGCATCTCAACAACAACAGTTCCTTCTGCGTTTGCAGTGTCAACACCAGAGATGGTGATGGTTTCACCCTGTGCTACAGTGGTTGGGATGTCACTGATAGTGAAGGACTGGTCCTTTCCTACAACGAAGAAGGAGTACTTAACATACATGTCATCGATGTTCTGAGTGTCAAGTGCGTCACAGAGTGCCTGTGCTGCGTTTGCAGTCTGGCGGTCCTTAACATTGAAGAGAACATTGGTGTTTGAATTAAGGTATACTGGCCAAGAGCTAGTACCATCATCTGCAAAGATGTTTAATACACCATCATACATTGGGTGCTGGAAGACTGCGAAGTACTGACCTGGTGCCATAGCTTCGGTCTCGCTAGATTCAAGCCCAATTACGAACTGGTTAAGGATATCCTCACCATCTTCATCTTCTACATTATCGGTTTCTACATCATATGCGAAGTAGTTGGTTCCAAAGATGTAGTATGCAATCTGTTTGGTTGCTTCTGCATTAATGATGAACTCAACATCATCTTCGCCCTGTGCAATTACTTCTGGTGCTTCAATGATGCTGATGAATGGCTGTTTCAGAGTGATTGGGACATATGCTTTAACCTCTCCTGCGGTAAGGATAAGGGTGTAGGTTCCAACATCCATTCTCTTAGAATCATCATATACATTAGAGGTGTTGATGTCAAAACTGAATGTCTTTACAGAATCACCTTCACATTCATAGTCATTACTAACATCAGTCCAAGCTCCTGTGTGCACATAGTGGAAGTTAGTACCATTAATAACATATGCTACAGATGGCTCACCTGCAGTGGTGGTACCAACAACAGTGATTGTGTCTCCGACGAAGTAGGATGCAGCTTCAGTCTTTGCAGTAAGAGTTCCCTTTGCGAACTTTACAGTAATCTTTTCGAGAGTCTTACCTGCGTTATTTAATAACTTAATGGTCTGTTCTTTAGCAGAGACAGAAGTATTTCCTGCAATGGTAAAAGCGACCTTGCCAGAGTTTGGCATTACAATAGTAATGTTACCATCAGTAGTGGTAAAGGTGGAAAGATCAATTCCTGGCTGGTTTGCAGTAACATTGAATGCATACTGAGTAGTGTTTACCTTGTAGGTAACTCCTGGCTGACCAGTGACGGTGATGGTGAAAATCTCGCCTTTGTTCATCTGGTCTGCAGATGCAGCGATGGTTGCATCATCTTCACCGACAATAGTGAAGGTGACTGGCTCGGTCTTGAGTAAGTTTACATCAGTTCCAGAGATGAAGTTTGCATAGTCGAACAGTACTGCAAGCTTGTAAGTTCCCTTGGTTAATGCTGCAACGGTAGTGTTAATATCTCCAGTAACTTCAACAGTGGTGGTGTTTGGATAGGTTAACAGATACTTTACTGGTTTAACACTGGATGCAGACACATTAGTGATACTAATGGAATCATCTCCTTCAAAGAGATCTGCACCAATAAATGGGTATGCTGCCTGTGCATTACCTGCAACACCATAGATAGTTGCGGTTGGATAAACGATGGAGAGCTTTGCTCCAGTTGCATTTTCATAGATTCCCGGAGTGAAAGTTCCCACCGGAGTTACATTTCCACCGATGATGGAAACCTGGCCTTTATCAGAGATCCAATCTCCCTGGAGATTGGTGTCAGTAACGCCAGTCTGATATACGAACACAGTTGCTGCTGCGCCTGCACCAACGAAGAGTGCTGCTGCGAGCAGTGCGACAAGGACTGCGCCCATAATTTTCTTTGCGTTCATGTGAATTTTATTCCTCCTAAAT
>JAGARL010000299.1 GCA_017622255.1 Methanocorpusculum sp. | reverse complement strand
CAAACGTGGAGTGCTGTGAGAAGCGGCTTGGTATCTCCCGGAATCTGGTAAACTTCGGTGTCCCGCTTGCTACAGCATTCTCCCGTTGCGGTCATGCGGCAACGTTTTTCTGCGTGTGTCTCTTTATGGCAAACTACTACTCTGTCCCCATGACTTTGTCCTGGCTGTTTGCGGCAATTTTAACCGCCGGTCTTCTGGCACTTGCAGTCCCGCCGGTTCCGGGAGGAGGTATTGCCTGTTATTCGATTCTCTTCCTGCAGCTGGGAATCCCGGTGGAAGCACTGGGTATCGCGGTGGTCTTAGAGATTGCACTGGACTTTGTGAGCACGGCACTGAATATGATTGCTGTGCCTGCGGACTTAACACATGTTGCAGGAAAGATGGATATGCTGGACAGAGACACCCTGCGGGAAGCGTAAGGGTCTCTGCAAAAAAGAAACTGAAGATTTCTCACAACCCCTATTTTTCAAAAACTTCATGAAGCAACACGATAGTGTTGCGTTAGCTTTTCTCCTAAATTGAGTTACTATGTATTTTCATAGCTCCAAACCCATGAGAAAAAAACCGCAGCGTTATCAGCGTTTTTTTTCTAAATGCGGCCAGTTTCATTCTCCGGAAATGAATTTAGGAGCAAAGCCGAAAGATAGCGAAAAAAGAGAGGTTGTGAGAAATCCTCTAATTACTCTTCCACAACAGACCATCCCAGAATCTCATTCTCGATTCGGGAAACATCATTTGACACGTCTGCTACAGAAATCATCTTTGCCCGCTTTTCCATTGGCGGGTTCAGTTTTGCCTTCTGCTCATAGACGGCAATATCATGCGCAAACTCATCCGGGAGCGTATCAATCTCGCGAAGCACACTGACCAGCTCGCGGGAGAAGTAGGTGTCAATCTGGACTTTGCGCTTGGTGGTATGCGAGAGACGTCCAATGAAGCGGCAGAGTTTGTCTCTGTCCTCCGGGCTTAACTGCTCGGCGAAGTCATAGTTCTCAATGGTTCTGAGCATCTGCAGAATAGGCAGCATGGATTCGGGCGTTATGACATAGACCGTGTACTCCGCAAGGTCGTACATGAAGGTGGTCAGCACCTCAAGCGTGGAGGCAGGAACGACCAGAAACGCGTCCTTTCTCACATTCTCATGCTTGCAGTACTTCTTCATTCCTTCCGCCTGTGATTTCAGATACAGCGGGAAGTTCTGCAGGTCCTCCGGATTCTTCGGACTCTTTGCGTCGAAGATAGTGTACATACCGCCGATCAGGAAGACATTGTCCGGGGTTCCCGGATTCGGGTACTCGTCCTTGTCACAGCGGATGAAGTCATGCTTTTTGGCAAGGCTCTTCATCGACTCGGCAACATCTTTCTCATGCCGCTGCCAGGCAGTGGAAAGCCGTTCCTCGCGCTCGGCGACCTCGCATAAAATCCGCTCCTCGGCTTTTGCATGGTCCGCTTCCATCTGCTCCACTAACGTGTTGAGCTTCTCCACCCGGCGCTCGTACTCGGCGTTTCTCTCCTCGCGGACACTCTCCTCTGCCGCCAGGACTTCCTTGGCAGAGGATAGCTCAGCCGTCTTCTCGTCAAACTCGGCTTTCAGTTCCGCATACTTGCGTTCCTCAATCCTTCTGCCCTCCATCTCTGCGGTCAGGCTCTCACGTGCTGCCTGCAGTTCCTCTGCGGCACGGGAAAACTCTGCGGTCAGCGACTCGGCGCGTTCCACGGCAACACGGCACTGTTCCGCTTCCACGGCACGCGTCTCGCGCATCTCCTGATACTGCGAGGAAAGCCCCTCAAACTCTTCCTTGAGGGATGCGTACTTCTCCGCCGAAAGCCGGCGCCCTTCCGTTTCTGCCGCGAGTGCGTCCCGCGTCCTGCGCAGTTCCTCTGCGGTCTTTTCCGCGGTTTCAGAGAGCTCCGCAATACGGGAAAGGGCTGTCATCCGCTCTGCGTTTTCGAGCGCCAGTGTCTCGCGGAAGCGCCGCGCTTCTGCTTCCTGGGTTTCTGCCTCCGTTTTGAGTGCTGCGCATGCGGCCTGCATCTCCTCGCGTCCCGCGGTAAGTTCTAAGACCTGGCGGGAGAGTGCAGACTTTTCTGCAGACTCGGATGCGAGAAGCTCGCGGGAACGGACCAGGTCATCAGCGGTTCTGCTGTAGCGGGCATACAGTTCCTGATAGCGGGAAGTCTCCTGGGCTTCGCGGGCGGATGCGGCACGAAGTGCCTCCTCGCGGCTCAGTTCCGCTGTCCGAAGCCTGCTTTCCGCCTCGCTTAACCGGGCGGCAATTTCGCGCATCTCTGCGGCATGGGTTGCCTCTGCATTTCGCGCTTCTGCTTCTGCCCGTGCCGCAGTTTCTTTGATTGCTTTCCAGGAAAAGAGACGTTTGAAAAATCCTGCGGCTGATATTTGGGAGAAGAGATCGGATAATGGAGACTGCCCATTCATAACTATTCGTTTCTTTGGAGACGGGATAAGCCTTTTTAGAGGTAACAGTTATATGAAATCAGAACCCACGTATAGAGCGATATGACTGCAGTACTGCTCAAAAAGGTCTCCAAACGGGCATCTCAGTACTGGTCAGTCCGCTAAAAACAACCAGGGCGGGTTGATATCCGCCCGCCGGATACAACCGCCTTTTTTCCGTGATTCATATGATTCTTGAAAAGAAATCTCTGCAACTGATTCTCATGGTCGTGGCAGCGGCTGCGGTCTTCATGGACTATCTGGATACCAGTATCGTCTCTATTGCCCTGCCGGCAATTACCGCGGATTTCGGCACCGGAAGTGCAGTCTCTGCCTGGGTTATGACCGGCTACCTGCTTGCGCTTGCAAGTATGCTTCTCGTGTTCGGCAAACTTGCTGACCGGACCGGGCGATACCGGGAAATCTTCATCACCGGCTTTGTGCTGTTTACCGTCGCTTCATTCCTCTGCGGCATCTCCTCCTCCATTCTCATGCTGATTCTCTGCCGTGTTTTCCAGGGGGCATCCGCAGCCATGATGGTTGGAACTGCCACCATGCTTGTCATGCTTCACCTTCCGGAAAACCGGAAAGGAACTGCGGCAGGACTGCTTGCAACCCTTGGAGGAGCGGCTCTCGCCTTTGGCCCCGGCCTTGGCGGTGTCATCGCCGAATATCTTTCCTGGCACTGGGTATTTTTCATCAATATCCCAGTTGGCATCATAGGTATTATTGGCGCTCTGGCAGTCATCCCGAAAGCAGAGAAACTCCCAACGGAGAAAAAACCGTTTGACTACTTAGGAGCGTTCCTGCTTGCCGCAACGCTTCTGGTCTTCCTCGCGGGTCTGGAAATCGGAAACTCTGAAGGATGGAGCATTCCGGTTCTGCTCCTGATTCTTGCGGCACCGGTTCTTGGATTCCTCTTCCTGCGCCGTGAAATGAAGCACGAAGACCCGGTCCTTCCGGCAAACATTCTGAAAAATAAAATTGTCATCTGGGCGGCAGTCTCCTGCCTCTTCATCACCATCGTATATCTTGGAAGCATCTATCTGCTCCCCTTCTATCTGACAGGACCGCTTGGCATGGGAAGTGCTCTTGCAGGCATTATCATGCTCATTCCGCCGGTAACCATGATGATTATGGGTGTTCCTGCAGGAAACCTCACCAACACGGTCGGATGCAAAAAACTCTGCAACATCTCCGCAGTTGTCGGCACTGTCGCATCAGTTGTCCTTGCTGCGGCAGTTCTGATGCAGAACTGGGTCCTGCTCTTCGCCGGTCTCCTCCTGCTTGGCGCAACCCTGGGAGTTAACGAAGGCCCGACTATTCGCAGAATCACCATTCACTGCACAGAAGACACGCAGGGTTCTGCCGGCAGTCTGACCTATACGGTGATGAACGTGGGTAGCGTGGTTGGAATTGCCGCCTATTCGGTAATCGCCTCTGCGGCTTCGGGCAGTACTGAATTCTTTACCATCAGCGGAATCGCCGCGGCCTGTATTTTCGGTGCTGTCTGTGCGGTAATCTCCTATATCACCTCCCGTCTGGCAAAGGATACCTGTCTGGCATAACCTGCCGTAATCTAAAGCTTAGTTAACCTCAGAAGAGAACTATTCATCTACCTGAAAAAGGTGATGAATATGAAAAATCTCTATAGAAAAATGGTCGATGAAGCGCTTGCCGCGCAGTACGCAGACCTTGATGTTATCCGCCGCCGCCGCGGAATGCGGTTCCACATGAAGGATGCAAAGCCCTATGTGGATGCGGTAGAGAAGATGACCGCGCTTCCAACCCAGAGTAAAACCGTAATCAATCTCCATAAAGAATCCGTCAAAAACCATTTTGCCATACTTTCGTCACTGACCACTCATGTCCGGGAAGAGGATGATCCGTTTGTAGAACACTATCAGACGCCGGTTATCTTAGACATCCTCTGTTCCGAGGATGAGAGTTTTCAAAGAAGCATGGAAACGTTTGCCGATGCCATCCGCAGTCATGAAGCGCTTATCGGACGCGAAGCTGCCCGCTGTTATGCGGGATTCTATGGTCCGGTCTGTTCCGTCGATTTCGCGCTGATGCCTGGTTCGACCAGCAATGTGGTGAACCGGATTCTGCAGGAAACTGACATCCCGGAGACACACAAAAAAGCAATCCTTTCTGCAAAATCCTGGGGAATGAATACTTCCTACGGAATCGGTGATGTCTTTGCCAAAAGCGTTGAAGCCGGAGAAACCTTAGCCGAAGCCGCCCGCCGCGAGGTAAAACAGCTGCAGGACATCTACCGCGACCCAATGGAAGCGCAGGCATCTCTGATGCGGAAAGTGCATATGCAGTCGTTTTCCGCCAAACGCTACATGCAGGAGTACCGCAGAAGAATGCTTCCGGCGGTCAAATCCGCAATTGACGACGGAGTACATTACGGAAATATCGCCACAATTCCTGCCTACTGTGTCGGAGATATTGCACACCACATTTCGCAATCCACGTATAACATGTGCAAGGACGATGTCATTTTTGCCGTAATCGAATCTGTGACTGCCGTCATGAAAAATACGCTGGAAGCGGCCATTCCCAAGGTTACCTCCCCGCATCAGCTCCTGAATGCGGCAACCGGCTCCTCTGCCGCCGCGTCTGAATATCTCCTGGAGCTGGACGGATTTAATGCCCCCATGATTGTTGATCTCTTAACCCGCCGGTATCACAATCTGGTAATGAT
>JAGARL010000298.1 GCA_017622255.1 Methanocorpusculum sp. | reverse complement strand
ATAGCCGCCTTGCCCGTTGCAAGATATCCGTCACCTTCGACTAAGACCTCATCGCCTTCTCGGATACGCGGGTCGCAGTCGGCAACTCCCGGCGCTAACACATCGCCCTGCGGAACAAAGCCCTCGCTGATTTTCACGCGGTATCCGCGAATGCGTGCCCATCCCTCATGCGTCGGGCGGATAAGACCGGTGGCCGGGTCGGTCGTAAACAGCTGCGTCTTTTTCAGCAGTGCCTTCACCTGCGGATAGCGGCCCTTCACCACCAGGCCCTTAGTATCCACATCCTCGCCGAACTGGAAGAGCATCGTTCCGTGGATGAAATCATTCTTCACCTTGCGGCATCCCTCAAGAGCCGCATTCAGAGCACGAAGCGACTCCTGCGAAAGCGGACGGTCATCATTACAGGTAATCTCTAAGGTAACACCGGCACGCTTTGCCGCCTCTAAAGCAACGGCTTTTGCTCCGCCTTCCAGGTGGCAGAGCACACGGTCGTAGCGGTGTTTCTCCAGATAGGCAGTCAGGAATCCGGTTAAGAGCTCCTGCTCCTCTAAATCCCAGTAGCCGGTAACCGGAACATCATAGTGTCCGGCAGGATATACCAGCTCTAACTCACGCGGAACGACTCCTAACGGGGAAGTCACAATCACTTCATGGGCACGGGAATCAATAACCCGCATAAACATCTGGTGCGAACGGGAAAGCGAATAGGGCTTTCTTGCCGCACACGGAATCAGCACACAGATATCCGACCGCGGGGGAACATAGCGGGAGACGAGACGCTCTTCAAAGAGCGCAATCTCGCGGCGGAACATGGACTCTCCGGCGTTTGCCCTGAAGCGGGAACTTCTGACCGCCGGGTAGAGGCCGTCGAAGGAAGGCGTTCAGTCCAGACGGCGGAGAATCTCCACCTGTTCCGGCTGCATGCGGCATCTCATCTCCATGTACTCGCGAATCTGCCCGCGTTCAATCCAGAGACGGGCGTTTGCAATCTCCCGCTCCAGGGCGAGGCGGTTGTGGAGACCAAGGTCGCCTGCTCTGCATCCTTCGCATCCGCAGATACCCTTTTCCATATAGTCTGCCTCAAACTCGCCTTCCGTGGTACAGAACTTACCCTGAATCGTGCAGAGGTCAACTGCGGTGTAGTCGAACAGGTCGAATCCGCAGTAGATAAGCGATGCCACGTTGGACGGCAGGGCTGACGCCGGTGCATAGCGGGCGGCATCCGGACGGATTTTTGCATACAGCTTCTCGAGATACTCCACGTATCTGCGGGAGTCGGTTACGGTGTTGTTCCAGTTCGCGAAGAGATACGCGCCGGCATCCGCCGCGGCCTCTGCCTGCGGGTGAACCGCGGACGGTTCACTTCCTGCTGCAAAGAAGCGTTCCGCATCCGAAGCGCCGGCAGAAAGCGGGAGGTTGGTAAATCCTCTCTCGCCAAGCGAGGGGAAGAGCTCCTGCATATTACAGACCGCAGGAGTTGAGAGAATAGTCTCGCCGTTTTTCAGAACACCAATACGGGCTAAGCCGTCACGCTTTCGAACGTCAAACACACTCATACAATAACCTCGGCATCCGGGAAGGCTTCACGGAATGCTGCCTCCCACTTCTGCGTTGTGGAGATGGTGACTTTAGTCTCCGGATTGGTCTCCAGAAGAGCCTTGAGACCGCGGATACCAAACTCCACCATGTACTCATCCCAGGTCGGCGGAATCTCTGCCTGACCTGCCGGGAAGGTTTCGGCAAGCTCATACGGGACAGGGCCAAACGGCGGCTTGAAGTCTAAGACCTCCTCAAAGCGGGACGGCTTTGGACCGCCGGCGGAGACTAAGACCTCAGGACCAAGAGTGATTCTTGGAATCATCTTGTGGTAGTTTGCGACCTCAGGTCTCAGGCAGGACTCGTTTCCGCGGTAGAAGAAGCGGCGCTTGCTTGCACGGTCGAACTTGGCAACCTCGTCGATTCTTTCCAGGAGTCTGCGGTATCCGTCGTAGAGTCTCGGGTGGGAACGGCAGCGTTCATCGACTAACTCAAAGAGGGTTCCCTCCTGTACGGCAGCACGCACGCGGGAAATCTCTGCCATAGTGACCGCTAAGTTGTGGTAGGCTAAGAGCTTCTGCTTGTCCGGAGACTTCTTGAGCTCTTCGACGGTGTGGCTTCTGCAGACCGGGCAGGCGCACGGAAGCTCGCTCATCTCATCGAGCTTGAGCGTTCCGGACGGGGTGATGTATCTTCCTTCCTTTGCATAGAGTGCGTATGCTGCGGAGTCGAAGATGTCGCATCCGCAGGCAACGGCAAGGGCAAACATCGACGGGTGTCCGGCACCGAATAAGTGTACGCATGCTCCCGGAGCAAGACCTTTCTTGGCGTCAATGATAACATCGACTAACTCGCGGTAGCGGTAGGCTTCCATTAACGGAACAACAGCGCCGACCGGGCAGTAGGTGAATCCCATCTCGGAAACTCTGCGTCCTGCCTCCTCGCGAAGATCGCCGAAGACCGCACCCTGAACCGGGCCGGAGATTGGTGCATCATCGCCGAAGATTTCCTTTGCCTCCTTCATGCGGTCGAAGGTAATCTCCATCTGGCGGATAACTTCCTCGCGTTCGGTGTCCGGGTGCGTCGGGATGTCGAGCGGAACCCAGATGTTGCTGCCAATCTGTTTCTGGAAGGCTAAGGTCTGTTCATTCGTGATGTCCACGCTTCCATAGACCGACATCTGGAAGGAACCAGAGTCGGTCATAATCAGACCGTCGAAACCTAAGACGTCATGCAGTCCGCGGATCTCCGCCTGTTCTCTGAACTCCTTGCTCTTGGAGAAGATGTAGGCGTTGGTGATGATTCCTTCAACACCCATCTTCTTCATCTCGGCAGGCGGGATAATCTGCAGATGCGGGTTGACAACCGGGAGAAGTCCCGGAGTTTTCATCATCTTGTCGCCTGCTTTGAGTTTTCCAACGCGTCCGGCGATGTCTTTGTGGATTACTTCAAATGTTACTGCCATATCTCTCTACTCGGTGAATATCTGTCCTTCGAAGGTTTTGATGATACAGTCGTCATCTTCCCATGTT